>DAOUPA010000372.1 GCA_030626405.1 Planctomicrobium sp. | reverse complement strand
TGTGGCGAAGCGAACAATCGAATCGGGCGCGACTCCCATGGCAGTTTTGACCTGTGTTGTCGTCATTCCCTTCTCGATTCGTCCTTCACGAATCGCTTTGTCCATGGCAGATTCGCGAGAAGGGGGGACCAACTCTTTGGAAACCCATTCCCCTTTGTGCAGAGCGTAGCCATTTTGCATTAACCAGGACGCAACGAGAGGGTACTGAGAGTTTTGCTTCCAGGCTGCGATATAAAACTTGGCAGCAGTTGGTCGGTCGTTAAGAAGTTGAATCCATTCTTCCGCCAAATCTACGAGTCCTCGAGCCCCATCGTCTGCGTAGAGTCGCTCACGTGCTTTGAGCCAGTTTCTCTTTGTCTCAATCGCCTTTTCGGTCTCATTTCGTTTCTCAAATTGACCAGCGAGATCGATCATTTCTTGTCGAGTCATGACTGAAACACGATCGCTTTCGTACTTCAGTCCGATTTTTGCATATCGTTCGATCAGTGCGGTTCGCTCAGGAACAATCTTTTTAAGTTCTGTGGCAATGAGCAGGGCGTTCTTTCCTGAGTCGTCAACATGGTCAAGGATTTTCGTTGTTGCGACGTGTAGGTAGAATTCTCGTTCCAAAATCGTCCGTTCCACTGCTGTTGCGACTTTGTATGTTTCAGTTGGTTTTTTGAAGTATTCGCTCGCGCTGTCTGCGTCGTACTCATCCAGCGGTTTTCGAGCACCATGTAGGTCGTTTGAAATTGAGACCAGTAGGTCGGAATACTCCTTGTTGTCTGTCGCTGGTTCTTTGTCTCGTAAATAAAGGAATCGGTCCCAATAACCATCATGGAGGAATTCCTGAATGAGGATTTTGTCGAGTTGGAAATCGCGAGCTTTCTTGATCAGAGAGACCAAGCCGTTGCGATCAGAGGCTTTCAATCGGCGGAATTCAACTTGCAGTCCACTTCTTTGTATTTCTTGAGAAGCTTCGCGCAGCTTTGCGTCTTTATAGAACTGTGCTTGGCGCGAAGCCCAAGCTGCAAGGTCGTACCAGTTTTGTGGATTGTTATTGTCGATTCTTGCCTTTTTGACAACTAGTTTTTCCATGTCGCTTGAAACGGATCGAACAGAATCCATTACGAAAATAAGACGGCCATCGCGTCGTTCGATCTTTCCTGTCACTTCGAGATTAGTGAAACGACCAGGTGGCCGAGTGACGTTCGGGCCGAAGTAAAACGGCATGCTGCAATTCACAAAACGCAGACTACTGTCACCGATGAGTGCGGCGTAACGGCCTTCCAGTTTCCAGTTCGCTCCAATCGTCTTCGACCACTTGTCTTTGGCTTCAACGAATGATTGAATTGATCTCGCTTCTCCGAATGTCGAACTTGTAAGAGTGACACAACTGAAGAGAACACACAGGCAGAGTCGCCAAGTTGTCATTGCCGTACTCCCATCCAAATTCCTTGTTGATTGAACGTTTGTTGTTGCTCGGCGATGGGTTGGATCGACCCGATTTGTAAGTGAGTTGCCTCGTATGTCTGAGGATTGACCCAGAAGAAACAAGAGTCGGGGTTCAGTCGTACAATCCACGTTCCATCTGGACCAATAAAACAATCTTTGAGTTGGGCTGCGAAGACCGAAAAGACTCCGTTTCCGTCATCGTGGCCGCCATTATTTGAGATTTTAGGAAGGTGCTCGGCGAGTTTGAAATTAATTTGAAAATTGACTTGCCGTTGCTTCTTGCCAACCGACAAGGGGAATACAAGTTCCAGATCAAATCCGTTTGCAAGGGCGGTTTTGTCATTCGCAGGACGGACGTACCCCTCAATGATGTGCCAATCGCTGTTGTAACGCGTTTGAAATCTTTTCTCCCATTTGTCGGCTCCGTGTTTGACGTAGTATGACTCAGCGTCTTCCATGACTTCAAAAAGAGTCGTCGAAGTGAGCCGCGTGAGCGCGGTCGTTTCTCGAAAGTATTGGCGAATCGTGTTGGCCTCGATGTCGTCTCGATTCAGGTAATCAACTGATTCCGTGGCACGCTCGAAGTGGCGGCGTGCATCCACCCAGTTTTCGTTATCCATGGCTGCCAAACCTTCATCGAGTTTTGTTTTGACAACCGTCGCGTTGTTTCGCAAGCGGCCCTGCCGAATGGAATAAAATCCTGTCAGTGCAACGAAACAGAAAATAACCAAGGCAAGTTTACGGTAAGGTGTCCAGAACTGCCAAAAAACCGACCAGAATCCGCTGACCAATTCGCGAAACCAAATCCAAATCCGAACTAGGAAAAAAGGTTTGATTTCAACTTCAGACTTTGTAACGTTGAGATCTTCAGACTTCCGCCGTCTGTCTGGATGACTGCGTTCTGTCGGAGCAAGAACCGGCTCAGACGAGAGATCGATTGGTTCGAGAGATGCCAGAGGTGTTTTCTTCCGTTTGCGTTTTTTCTTTTCGGAAGTCTTCGGAATGTGCGGTGGCGGGTATGTATCGTGAGGCAAAACGAACAGTGACGCTCCGCAAGCTTTGCAAACAAGATGTTGATGCCGAGCGCGCCGGACGCCTGCATGTTTTTGACCACACTCGCAATGGACGTCAAACGGCTGAGGCGTTTCGGAAACGTCTCGCTTGAAAACATTCGCTGCTTTTGAGATCCACTCACTCATGTGATATCTATTCGAAGTTTGACGATGTCTAGAACTTGATTCATGTTACCAGAGCGAAAACCTTCGAGGTCAACGGTGACATATTGAAAACCAATTTCGCGAAATGTTGATACGATCGTTTCGCGCGCTGGTGATTGTACGAGTAATGCGATGGATTCCGTTGGAACTTCAATTCGTGCGAGGCCATTTTCTTCGTAGCGAACTCGTAATTCTTGTAGGGAAAAGGTTTCCTTAAGAAATCGCTCGGCGGCATCAATCCACTGTACTTTTTCTGGAGTGACTTCAACACCATAAGCGACACGGCTCGACAGGCAAGGCATGGCTGGTTTGTCCCAGACTTCGAGTTGCCAATATTTCGCCAGAGCGCGAACTCCTTGCTTGGAGATTTTCGCTTCTATGAGGGGACTGCGAACGTGACATTCCCGAGCCGCTCGCATCCCTGGACGGTGGTCCCCCAAATCATCGAGATTTGCTCCATTACAGATCACGTCAGCATTCCACTGAGGCAATTTCTCTTCGATGCGTTCGTAGAGTTCGCTTTTGCAATAGTAGCAACGATCACCTGCGTTTTGTTGATACCCGGCAACTGAGAATTCTTCAGTGTCGATGACTTCATGGTGAAGACCAATTGTCCCGGCAAGTTGCCTCGCGGTTTCGAGTTCTCCTTTGGCTAAGGAGGGGCTGCTCGCTGTGACGGCAATCGCCTGATTCCCACATCCAATCGCAGCCGCTTTTGCGACAACGGCACTATCGACACCACCAGAGAGAGCCACAATCACACGACCGTACCCGGCGAGAATGCTCACGAGCAGTTCCACTTTTCCCTTGATCGATTTTAGTGATTCAGTTTCGTTCACAGTTCTTTTGTTCGTTGTTGTATTCAATTTGTGCAGTTAACAGATCAGATTGTTTCAAAAAGCATTTGCTGGACACTTCAATTGTACAGCAAACGCGGCTCAATGAATCAATAACTCCGGACTCGCTGCCGAACGGCTCCCAGGCACCGGAGAGTTTTCCGCTCCACGAAACGTAAAGACAACGGAGTATTTCGTCTGATTTGTATGGTTTCGCGTCGCTGCGTGTAATGTACGGCAGTGGAACAGCAGAACATCTCCTGCTTCAAGTTCGGCGTGGACAGTTTGCTCAAGTAACTTCTGATTTTCCCGAAGGTCGTCTCGAAAAAAGAACTCCTCGTCAAATTGGTGTTGGTTAAATGTCATTCGATGAGAACCGGGAACAAGTTGCAGGCAACCGTTTTCTTTGTTTTCGTTACCAAGTGCCAACCAGATACTGACCAACTCAGGCTTCGGAAATGACCAATAACGAATATCCTGGTGCCAACCGGTATCACTGCTGAATTGCGGTTCTTTTGTCATGACACAGTTGTGGTGAGCAAGCGGACACACCAATTCTGGACCGAGCAGTTGTTTCAAACTTG
Source organism: Planctomicrobium sp. (assembly GCA_030626405.1). Classification (GTDB taxonomy): domain Bacteria; phylum Planctomycetota; class Planctomycetia; order Planctomycetales; family Planctomycetaceae; genus Thalassoglobus. The sequence continues at coordinate 2,847 of DAOUPA010000372.1, read as the reverse complement.
AGACCAACGGGGGAAAAGTCACCCATTCTGTGAAAGCAATTCCTCTGCTGTGAGCCTGTTTGAGACGACGTATCGTTTTGCCACCAAGATCAACTAAAGATTCAGGTGCACCTGGGTAACGCAGATCCGCTTCATATTCGACAGGAGGAATGCTGTATTCGAGGCCTTTACGAGTGGTTGTGATCATCCGTTTTACGGTGTTTTCACCGGCAAGACGGCGCAGAATGACATATCCGTATTCCTCGAAGTGCATGCGTTCAGAGAGCGTCATGCCTTCGGATCGGAGATCGTCTATGGCAGGGGAATCAGTCTCCATCGGGATCTTGGCTTTTCAGTGATTCGTGATTCATTCTACGACTGTCGTAGAATATGGCATTGCAAACTCTGAGAATTCAACCATGATCGGTAACCGAACGATTGTTGGTGCGTAGAATCTTCAGAATCTCATCAGTAAAACTCGGTAGGGCATTGTACGGAAAAGGCGATCTGTCGACAAAGAGATTGGACGTGAACACTGTGAATATCAGAAAATCGCAGACAACAAGCCCTGAAAAAGTAACATCGCCTGAGTTTTCATTGTCTTCTAAGGATGAGACTTCGACCGGATTTGCACCGCTGTGGTTACAGTGGACAGCGACGATCATTGCAGTTGTTGTCGTACTCTATCTTGGTCAAACGGTTTTCAGGGCACTTGCGAGTCAGAAGACAGCCCCTCCTCGGGAAGAGGCGAAGCCGACGATTCTACGTGTCGAAACTTTTCTGGTCGAACCGGCAGCATTAGATCGCTACATCGCCGGGTTCGGGACAGTTCGGGCAGATGTTGAAGTGACGATCTCTGCGGAAGTCAGTGGACGCGTCACCGAGAAGAGTCACCTTGAAGTTGGCTCGTTCGTTCGAGGACCGGAAATTATCACGTTACCTTCCGGAGAATCTTCCCGTAAGCAGGGGAAAATTATCATTCAAATCGACCCGCAAACATATCAGGAACGTGTCTATCAGGTGGAGTCGTTACTTGAACAGGATCGGGTCAATGTGAGTAGGCTTGCAAAAGAAGAAGCTCTCAACAAAAGGCTGATAGCACAGCAAGAAGATCGAGTGGACACAATGTCTGCGGATTACAAAAGAACTCTTGAACTCTATGAAAAGCGTGCTGAGAGTGAAACAACTCTTCTACAGAAAAAATTGGAATTGGAGCGGTATCTCGAAACGCAGATTCGGCTAAAAAACGCTCAGGAGCTATTTTCGATTCGAAAAGAAGAAATTGACTCGCAGCGTGATACACATCGCAGTGATCTGAAGCTCTCTCAACTGGAACTTGAAAAGGCAACTATTCGCGCACCCGCGACTGGAACACTCAGTGAAATTTTCGTTGAAGAAGGGCAGTATCTACGAATGGGAGATCCCATCGCGCGAATTACGTCGTTGGATCGCGTCGAGGTTCCCATTGCCGTGACTCTCGAAGATGCCGCAGTTTTTGACGAACTCATCAAAGCGAAGCAATGGCCTCTCGCCCAACTTGTACGACGCGAAACGGATTTGGAGGATTCTGGGGGTGTTATCTGGGAAGGGTACGTCCATCGTATCGCTCCGGTCGCCGATGAACAAACGCGTACTGTTCTGGCCTTTGTTGAAGTCGAAAACAGCGCGCAACCTCAACCGTTGCGGCCTGGAACTTTTGTTCACGCACGCATTCAGGCAGGCACTATCGGAACTCAACAAGGTGTTCTTGTCCCTCGCGACGCCTTGTTGAATGGCGTCGTGTTTGTCGCTTCGAAAACTTCAGATTCTGAAGAAACAGCGAACGCAAATCATAATGTTGCGAAGCCACGCAAAGTGACTATTCAACAAACCTACCAGTCCTTTGCATTGATTTCCGGAGGACTTCAATCAGGCGAACAGGTCGTGACTACGAATCTTGATATCGTGGCGGAAAACTCACTTCTCGATGTTCGCAATGTTCACAGTCTCGACGAAGAATTTCTCCGCATGCGGATCCCGTATTTGAAACGACATGTTGAGAAGAGCGACGAATAGCTGTATGTGCTAATTCTGTCTGTTGCCTCACGCAGCGCGTTTCGTTGTCACCTGTGCTTCAGCTTGAGTTCGTGTCAATCGCTCAACGAGAACTTCTGCGGCTCGTTTCACTCCGCCGGTTTCGACGATTTCATCAGCGATTTCAGACATCTTCTGTTGAGTTGCCTGAAGCGATTCTTGATCGGAGAGCCATTCGTCGAGTTGGGCGGTATAACGTTCCAGCTTTTGACTCTTCCTTCGCATAAAAGTGAATTCAGGGATGATTAATTCATCCGCGATTAAGTTCGGCAACGAAATGTAAGTTGATGTAATGAAGAATCTGGCGAACACACGCGAGATGAAGTCAAGCCGAAACATCACTACAGCCGGAGTTTTACGAGCCAGCATTTCCAGGCTGACCGAACCCGAAACCATCAGACACATGTCGGCGGCTTCGATGATTTCCGAAGTCTTGCCAATGTGAAATTCTATCGGCAACGGGTTTCCATGTTCCTTCAACAACTTCGTGCATTCGTCGAAGTGCCATTGCTTGTAACAGGCAACCTGAAACTGAATGTTCGGGTGGTTCTCGTAGAGTGAATCCATCATATCGAGCATCACTGAGAAGTTTTTTATCACTTCCTGTTTGCGCGATCCCGGTAGAATGCCAATTGTCTGGCAACCTTCGGTGCGAAACTCAGCGAGTGTGGAAGGAGTGATTGGATGCTCGGCGACTTCATCAAAAAATGGATGACCGACGTACTCCACATCGACGCCACGCTCTCGATACCACTGGGCTTCAAACGGCAGGACCGACAAGATGCAATCGATGGT
>DAOUPA010000511.1 GCA_030626405.1 Planctomicrobium sp. | reverse complement strand
CTATGGCCTTCTTGAAAGCGTCCAGAGCCGCAGGCACTCTTCGGCGTTCCGCCGCGATGCGTCCGCTCATATAGCGTGCCAGAGCTTCCTTCTTTCGCTGTTGTGTTTCTGAATCAGTTTCAAGAGGATCCAGTGTCGAGAGCATTTCACCGGTGAGAGGATCCACCAGCCCTTCGAGTTGACTCACCCGATGCGGCAGTTCCGGTGAAGGTGGCAGTTTTGCATCAGCCAGTATTGGAGAAGCAGGTCCCATTGAGACCAACAACAATCCGGCACAAATCTTTACAAGCGAAGACGATGAATCCGTCATGGTGATTCCTTTCTCGGTTTCTAAGAACCGTAGTAAACATCGCCGGATCATAGTCAATTCAACTCAGGCTGACCAACACGAATTAGCCCTAAACGAGACGAGATGCACCTGAGTTTGTGAGAATCGCTCACTAAAGAAGAGTGTCAATGAAAGATCAAGTCTGATTTTCGGAGATGTGGGAAAACCTGAGCGAAGAAGCTCACACTGGCTTCTGACGGACTTCTCGTCTACCCTGCAAAGTGCCTTCTCCACGTTTCGAGTTCACATTGCCTCATTCAATCTCGCGATCTCTCACACTGGAGAATGCATTGACTATTCTCGCGGGCAGAATGATATCTGACGGGAAGATAGAAATATGGCAATCTCACTTCACTGCGACCATTGTCAGTTCTCGACCAATGTGAAGGAAAAGTATGCCGGTCAACGAGTTCGGTGTCCGAAGTGTAAAGAATTGATCCAGTTGCCAGAACTTGCCGGGTTGGAGATCCCTGTTGAAGATATCATTGAGCCTGCGAGTCCGACGGGAAATTTGATCACTCCGGTTCAGACGACTTCAGAAAAGCAATCCTCATCGCCGAAGCACATCCCCATCATTGGCGGAGTGGTTCTTGCCGTTGCCCTTTTGGCGGGCGTTTTTTATTGGGGACGAAGTTCATCAGGAACCAATGAAGTCCCTTCAATTTCGCAAGACGGAAACTCCGCTGAAGAACCTGCCCAGCAAGCAGGTACGTTAGAAGCGAATCAAGCAGCGAGTTCACAACTTCCACCGCCAGAGACTCAACAACTCTTGGACGCCGGTTCAAATCAACCTGCTGTGCAGCCAAACCTGAATGTCAGTCCTCCTCGCACCAGTTCCACAACGCCGGTAACCCCTACCAATAGTGCCGCTGTCGTGCCTGTGAAACCGACGCCTCTTCTCAACAATGACTTGCAATTCGAAATTCTTCCACTTGAAGAACCTGTCAGTTTCATGGCGATGACTGAAGATGGTCGGCACTTACTGTTGAGTCATCAAAGTGCCAACCGCGTGACGGTTTTTGACATTGCAAATAAAACTGTCGTTGAAGAGTTGAACACACCCTCACCGAAATCAGTTCTCTGCCGGGCTGGTAAAATTTTCGTTGCCAATGTCGGAGAAGCGACTGTAAGTGAGTTTTCCAAAAATGATGGTCGCTGGATTCAGTCGAATGAATATCAGGTGGACAAACCGAATGTCGTCCATATTTCAGCACCGCAGAGCCGCAATTTTAAGGGGAAATTACTTGTCACCTGTCACGGGACAGATCGTAAGGCGTCCTATCAAGATTCGCACATCTATGTCCTCGATCTTGAATCGGATGAGTGCAAAAAAGTGAGCAGTGCGTCAATGGCATCTTATAGTTACGATGGAAAACTTGCGGTGACTCAAGGATCGTTCAATCTGAGTCCCTCTGGAGGAGTCACAGCTTATGTGGCTGAAGAGTTTGAATCCGGGACTGCAAACCCATTTTTCCGCGGTGGAATTCAGCAAACCCCATACGTTTATCAGGCCTACCCTGGGTCGTACTGGTTCGGCACGAATATGATTTTCGGTGGAAACCCTCTTGCTGAAATTCATAAAAATTTAGGACGGATCGTTGTCCCGGACCAGCTGCAGAAGGTCGTCTACGTTGTTGACGAAGACCTCATCAAGGCGCATCAACTGAATACTGCGTTCAATAAAATCGGGCAAAAAAGAGCATCGTACTCCAGTGGATACGACAAAAAATTCGACCATGTTTACCATCGAATTTATCGGAAACGTGGCTATATTCTCGATCACCCAGTTGCATGCACGCTTGGTGGTAAACTCTCAATCTTTCTCCTCGACTTGAAAGGAGGGCTTGTGCTGGCTGCTGAGGCGACGGCGTTTAAGGAGACCCCATTCGGTTCCACAGCATCTGTGAAACTCGAACCTCCCGCAAAGGCTGATACTCCGAAAGAACAAACTCCACATCGCCCCACACCGCTACCGACCCCGACAGCGACTCGGGTTCCTAGCTTTGATGTTCAGGAGAAGCCTGACTACGACAAAATTTTCCGCGAACTGCCCAAGTACGCTCCCGTCGGAGAATCTCTGAGCCTGCAACTCGAAATCCCCAAAGATGTCGAACTGGCAATGATGTCCGGTCCAGACGGGCTCAATCTGAATTCGTCAGGAAGTTTGAAATGGACACCGAAGGCGAATCAGGTGGGTGAGCATGAACTGAAAATTCGTGTGCGAGAAAACAAGCAACAAGCTTTTGTTCGACCGAAAATTGAAGTGATCGACCGTGAACTCTTCGATGCCGTTGGTGGTGATCTTTCGAAGTTGAGCGATTTTCAATCACTCCCACTGAGCGTGGATCGTTACTCATTGGCAAACGGGATTGATGGGAAATCACTTCTTCTACTCCAGGGGAGAGAACTGCGAATCATTGACGCATCGGGACGAAAAGTTCAGAAAACGATCAAACTCCCCAATCGATATAAACTTCTGGAGGAGAGGGAAAAGTTCTTTGTCTGCGCCATCGACAAGCCTCCCGCGATTGATGTTGTCGACAAGCGGTCGCTGAAAGTCATCAAACACATCCCCTTAAAAACCACAGAGAACCGCATACGTGAAATTACAGATTTAGCAATCAATCCAGTGGATGACCGCAGTTACGCGGCTGTGAAACTGGTTGGAGACTTGCCCCGGTATCACATTTTCGAAATCAACGAATCGCAGGGAAAGGCCAGACCGAATGGCATGATTGGGAAATGGATTGAAATCTCTGCCGATGGTCGACGTGCTTACACCGGGTACAGCGACATCTATCAAAATGGAATTCAATTTCATCTTAACCCAGGCTGGCGGCTGATCGAAATCCCTGAGTATGGAAATATCGACATGCTGATCGAGTGGAATCTCGCCAATACAGATCCTATTCAAGTCGTGCGAAATGCAGGCGGAAACGGGAAAGGGATACGGCTTTCCGCGGATGGACACCACATCGTCTACCTGTCTCACGTAGGACTGCCGATGCACTCCGGGAATCTGACCTGTTTCAAAACGGTCGATTTTTCGAGTGAAACAGTCCTGTACGAAACAAATAAAATCGGCAGTACGAACGATCTCACTTTTCACCCTCGGCTCCCCATTGTGGCCTCCCCCGGAAGCGGTTCTGCTGTTCTCTTTCATCAAGAATCAGGGAAGCAAATCAACAACAAACTCTTGCTGACCTCAAGTGGTTTGGGAGAGGTGAAGGTCGAAAAGATCCTGTTTTCACCAGACGGTCGTTCGCTGCTGTTTGTGTGTGCAACCGTCGAAGGGAAGTACATCCGAGCGGTAAAACTCAAACTCACCGAAAAAGAAAAAAACGCACCTCCGCCGAAGCCTCGCCGTACCAGAGGGGCAACGGCATAATTTGAGACTTCAGGCTCGAATCAGTACCTCATCTCAACCTTCTTATCCAGTAAGGCAATGATCTCCAACACCTACGCAGCTGCCCGGCGTACGGTCTTCAGAATGCGTTCAAATTCTTCGTTAGAACTAAACGGAATTTGAATCGTGCCTGCGTCTTTGCTGTTCAGCTTGATGCTGACTTTCACGCCGAGCAAATCGCGGAGTTGCTCTTCGAGTGAGGCGATGTGGTTCGTCCGTGCCGAGTCGCCCTGGGAGATCGGAATCGTTTCTACACCATCCTCCGAAGATGTCTCGCCGGTCTCGGCTTGCTCAGGTTTGGCAGGTTCCAGAAGTTCTTTGACCGCCGCTTCCGTTTTGCGGACTGAGAGTTTTTCGGCCTGAATACGTCCGCAGAGGGAGAGTTGATCGGCTTCTTCGAGCGGGAGCAATGCCCGGGCATGACCGGCGGAGATGCGTTCGGAATGCAAAGCGTTTTTCACCGGATCGGGAAGATCGAGCAACCGTAGCATGTTGCTGACAGCCGAACGGCTCATGCTGAGTTGCTTCGACAACTCCTCAATCGTGCAGGCAAACTGGTCGAGATAATCTCGAAACGCCTGCGCTTTTTCGAGATCGTTGAGGTCTTTGCGTTTGAGGTTTTCTTCAATCGCATACTCGCAGGCGGTCTTGTCGATGACATCAACGACGCGGCAAGGAATCGTCGTCAGCCCGGCTTTTTGAGCAGCCTGCCAGCGTCGTTCCCCAGCAATCAGTTGATAAGCCCCTTCGTATTCGCGAACGATGATCGGTTGAATGACGCCGTGTTGCTTGATGCTGGCTGCCAGTTCACCGAGCGATTCCTGCTCAAAGTGCTTCCGAGGCTGAAACGGGTTGCGAATCACTCTGTCGACCGGAAGATAGCTCAACTCGCCGATTTCTTTGGTGGTTCCAGCCTGCTCGACCGGAGCAGGTGTGTTGTTCCCCAGCAGGGCACTGAGACCACGACCAAGACGACGATTTGCAACAACCGGTTGAGCATCTGACATTGTCAGTCTGTCTCCATACAGACG
>DAOUPA010000176.1 GCA_030626405.1 Planctomicrobium sp. | reverse complement strand
CGACGAGCGCTTTACTCGTCTTCGATTGCCGATCCCCCTGAATCACTGTTGCTGGAACCGGTCCAACTGACGATATCGTCTTCTGTGTTTTCCTGGCCATCGGGTCCAAAGGACCAGATGTCTGGAATATCCTGCTTGTTGTGAGTGGCAGGAAACTCGTAGCCGAAGTTGTTTCCCCATGGATCTTTCGGCAATGTGTCCGCTTTCAGATAAGGGCCATCCCAATTTGTTCCGCTCCCTTCCGACTCGCCACCTTCCAGTTCCAGATTGAGATCGTCTCCACCACCGCCACCACCTAGTGAATCTGCTGAAGGCTCCGTGATCAACGCCTGTAATCCTTGCTCTTTGGCAGGGAACGTATTCATGTCGATGTGGTAGCGTTCCAGAGATGCCTGGAACATTCCGATCTGAGTTTTCGTGGCGTTAATATCTGCCTTGGCTTTACTGCCAAGCAACCGGGGGCCAACCATGGAGACCAGGAGAACCAAAATCGCCATCACGATCAAAAGTTCTGTCAGCGTAAAACCGTGTGGAACCGCATAGCGTCCACGGATCGATTTTGAATGGGTGTTTCTTTGAACTCGTTTCATCTCAAGTTTCCTTTTCGCTTTTTGAAAGTGTTGTTTCTAAGTTGTTTTTCAAAGTAGGGTCCGCTTTGCGGACCGAAGTTTCGGTTTTGGTGATCAAAAAATCATGGCCCTCACAGCGGACTCTGCGTTAACTCATTGATGTACTCATTTCGAAGACGGGAAGTAGTAGTGCCACAATCACAAACAGCACGGCGCTTCCCATCACCATGAGGAGTGCTGGTTCGATTAAACGGACCATTGTGTCGAGTTGCCTTGCGACTTTTTTGTCAATTGTGTCGGCAATATTGTTAAGGACTTGCTCCAGGTTATTTGCCTCCTCAGCGATGCTAAGCATCGCCATCACATTTCCGGGGATTAAACCGCATTTCGAGAGAGGCTCCGAAAGTGTTTCTCCAGAAGAGATATTCTCTGCCGCGTCTCGAATCGCATGACCAAGCACGACATTGCCGGACGATTCACTGCTGATTTCCAATGCCTTCAGCATCGGGACGCCATTCCTCAGAAGTGTTCCGAGAATTCTGCAGAAACGAGAGACTGCACCGTTGAGGAAAATGCTGCCAAACATCGGCAATTTTGTTTTCCTGGCATCGATCCACTCTCGTCCATGAGGAGAAGACGCCCAGCGACGAAGACCGTACACCGCTCCGCCTGCTGCTGCCAGAACCAGTATTCCAAACTTCCCCAGAAATTCACTCAGCCAAAGCAGGACGACCGTTGCCGCTGGGAGTGTTCCTTGTCTTTCGAGTTGTGCAAACAGATCTGCAAACTTCGGCACAAAGAAAACAATCAGCACCAGCGTGACAGCAGAACCTGCTACGGCAAGGAACGCCGGGTACGCCATTGCTCCTTTGATTTTGGCGCGTAACTCGTCTTGTCGTTCCAGAAATTCAGCTGTTTGTTGAAGTGACTCTTCCAGAAAGGCACCTTCGGTTCCTGCTCGAATGATACTGATTGTGAGTTCATTAAAGATGTTCGGGTGAACCGCCATCGCTTCAAAGAGTTGCGCACCTTCCGAAATCCGATTGCGGATATCTGAGAGGACAGTCTTCATACGATCATTAGGAGTCTGTTGAACCAGAATTTCCAGTCCCTTGAGAAGTGGAACTCCATTCGTCAGCAGGTCGGCAAGTTGTGTCAATGTCGCGGCGAGTAACTCTGTACTGACGCCGCTACCGAAGCTGAACGAGATTCCTTTTTTCTTTGCTGGCTTAACTGCCAAAGGGGAAAGTGAGCGCTCGATCAAAATCGCCATCACATCATCCGATGTGTCCGCAGTGATCCGTCCGGTCACATCCTGACCGGTCATTGAACGAGCTGTGTAGGTGAATTCCTGCATGGTCTCAGACAGAGGTAATCAGCGAGGGATCTCATTTCCGGTTTTGTCGGCTTTAGTCACCCGCAAAACTTCATCGATGCTAGTGACTCCTTTGGCGACTTTCAGCCAGCCGTCTTCTCGAAGAGACCGCATCCCACTTGCGAGTGCTGCTTTGCGCAGAGTGATGGTGCTTGTCTTTTCACTCGCCAGTTGACGAATCTCGTCGTTGGTTTCGAGGAGTTCGTAAATTCCGAGGCGACCGGAATAGCCAGTCCCGCGGCAGTTTCTGCAACCTTTCGGTCGATAGATCGGCTTGCCATCAGTGAGGGCATAAAGCGACAAATCGGATGGGATTTCCTGGTAAGTTGGATCGTAGGCTTCTTTACATTCTTTACACAGCGTTCGTACGAGACGTTGGGCGAGAACACCTTCCAGTGTGCTCGAGACGAGGAACGGTTCGACGCCCATATCGACAAGCCGCATGAATGAACCTGCGGCATCATTTGTATGCAGCGTGCTGAACACCATGTGTCCGGTCAGCGATGCCTGTACTGCGTTTTCGGCTGTTTCGTAATCTCGAATTTCACCGACGAGCACAACATCCGGGTCGTGACGCAATACAGACCGCAACGATGCGGCGAAGGTCATGCCGACTTTGTGATTGACCTGAATTTGATTGATCCCTTCAAGTTGATATTCGATGGGATCTTCGGTCGTGATGATTTTATTCCGTTCGCTTTTGATTTCTGCGAGCGCGCTGTAGAGCGTTGTTGTTTTCCCGGAACCGGTCGGGCCTGTCACGAGCACAATTCCGTGGGGCAGGCGAATCAGATGTTGAAATCTTTCATTAATATCATCTTCCATGCCGATGCCTGAAAGGGAAAAAGACATCGCGTCCTTATCCAGAACACGCATCACGACTCCTTCGCCATGCAGCATCGGGATGATCGAAACACGGATATCAATCTCCCGTCCTGAAGCACGCAGCTTGATACGACCATCTTGCGGCACTCGTTTTTCCGCGATGTTCAGGTGTGCCATGATTTTCAGGCGAGAGATAATCGCTGCCTGAAATCGATTCAGTTCCTGAGGAACTGGTTGAGTTTGCAAAACGCCATCGATGCGATACCGAATTTTCAGGCCACTTGCCTGAATCTCCATATGAATGTCACTCGCTCGAACATTGACTGCTTCGGCGAGGATGTCATTGACGAGTTTTACAACCGATGCCTGCTGTGCCATGGCGGCAGCTTCGGATTCATCGAAATCAAGATCATCGAGAAGTTCGATCCCATCGGTGTCTTCATCTGCTTGTGCGAGTAATCCGTCGAGTGTTTCCGCACCAACACCAAGATGCGACTTGACCAACGTCGCCACTTCATGGGGAAGAGCGAGAACCATTTTCACAAACAAGCCGGTCGCGTCGGCGACGGCATCGGCAGCTTGTACATCAAACGGGTTTCCGGTCACCAACTCAATTTCTGAATCAGTACGGCTAAGCGGGAAAAGGGAATGGCGATGCACGAGCCGCAGTGGGAAATCTTTCAGAGCAGAGGCTTCTACCTCAATCTTAGAGAGATCAATGATCGGTATTCCCAGAGAGGCCCCCAATGCTTGAAGGGCCTGAAGTTCATTCTCAAGTTGACATTCACGCGCGAGTTGACCAAGCGGTTCCCCATTGAGGAATAGCTCTCTGGCTCGCCGCAACTCAACCTGAGTCAGTCGGCGCATCCCCGAATCTGATTTCGAGAGGCTTAAAGCAGCACTCATACTCAGGAGTCTCCAGCCTGACCGAAAGTGGGTGGGAGGGAAGTATCGGTCAAATTTTTGGAAGGAAAGTTAAGGAGGGCTTTGAGTTCGTCGCTCGTACTCCGTCACGGCAAACTCACCATCATCGCAAATTTATGCCATGCAGGAAACGCTGTCAATGTAAAAATTACCAAGTAGCTGTAACGTCTTGATACAAAGAAACTTGCAGGCAACGCAATCAGACAATCAAGATTTATCTCAGCGACGACGACACCGCCTGAGCACTCTTTCCTTCGTAACCCGAACGTCAGAAAGAGATTGGTACCTATACTCCCCGCTAGCGCATCTGGTGACATCTTGCACGAGTTCACGAATTTGCTCGCAACGTGATTCTAGCTCGTGGGTTACGGGCAGTATCACAGGTGTCCTTAATAATCCCATTTTTCCTTCCAATGACATTCAGTTCCTAACGCTGAGAAGGGCCAGCAGTCAATTTTCAGTCAAGAATGTTATTGAGAATCTTCATCACTTGTCGGGAGTTTGTTTTCCTCAACGGCAGTAAAGTTACGCCTTTGGAGCGGGTCGTTTGTGCGGATTCGTCGAGGGAGACGATGAGGGTTTCGAGTTCTTCGAGCAAACTTTGCGGGGCCTTTACGATGAGAGAATTCGTTTCGTCCTGGACTTCGACAGTTAACAAAGGGGATGAAGCTGCCGCATTGATTTGTCTGAGAACGGTGGCAACTTCCGGCGGGACTCCTTTCGGAATCGTGGCTCTTTGTCGAGAGCCTCCGGCGACCATCTGTGCCTTGTAGATGCCCTGAACGAGTCGCTCGACTCGCTTGGCGTCGGCATACTGCAAAGGAATCACTTTTGTCTGGTAAGCTCGTTTTGTATCTGGTACTTGCTCGATATCAAGCACTTCAACCAACTGTTCGATTCGTTCCCGGTCACTCCGTCCGGCGTAGACGATGAGAACATTGAGTCGCTCGTCCGGCACCAGAACGACTCTGCCGAAAGAAACAGAACCGGCAGAGTTATCAAAAATTTGCTTGAGAGTCGTTGAGACCTCCGTGGCTCCGGCGTTCTTTAACTGATAGATACTGAAATCCCGACTTCGACTTCCGCCTGCGCGAGAGAACATTGCACGCAAAAGTGCCTCCATCTGATCCAGTGCTTCGGTGTCTTCTGAACTGATCGTCAGACGATCTTGTCCAGGCATGATGACAATGGGCGAGAGTGTTTGCTTCTTTTCATCGACTGGTTGTTCGTCGTTCCCCTTTTCCCTTTCGGTTGCCTGTGCAATGACGACTTCCCGCGGAGGCTGTGGTTTTTGAGGTGGGATGGAAAATTGTCCCGGCGTCTCTTTCGCGGCTTCACCCGGTTTGAGAATTTGAATGGGGTTCTTTCTGAGTTTCGGCCAGAGGTCTTCGACTCGACGGATGGCGCTATCGATGTTGCCGTTGACTCGAATGACTCGCATGGTGCGATTAGCGTTCCCTGCTCCAAATTCTGCGAGATTCACTTCACCCATCTTAACCAGCAACGCGCGAATTTCCTGAATTTGGTCGGGAGACGCGCGGACAATCAACTGCTGAGCGTCATCGTTTGATTGAATCATCGGGAGAGAATCGCTGTCGGTGAATCCATCATCAAAGATTCCATCGATCGCAAGTTCCGCAGTGAAAGGATCGAGAAAAGTGAGTTGAAAGACTTCCAGTTCGCGCGGATCTTTCTTCATCAACCGCTCGACCGTCTCGCGGACTTTCATGTGTCCAGATTTGGTTGTGGTCACCACCAGATGCCTTGTCCCTGGTTCGTACACGACTTTCGCTGCGGAGTCTTCAGATCGCAGAATTCCTTGAATCACATCGACGAACATCTCGCCGTCGGCTCTATCGAATTCATAAAGATCCAACGTGCGACCTTCCGCGGTTAAGTTCTTCGGATCGAGTTCTGCCAGGAGTGCTTGAATCGTTTTATGTTGATCAGGACGGGCAATCGCGACGAGTGTCTGGTTGACCTGATCAAGTGAGAGGCGGACTTCGTCTGCACGAATGAACAGGTCGGTCAGGACATTGAGGACCGTCTCTCCGTCGGCAGCCACGAGGTGATACGTCTGTGCGGAAGGAGCATTTTCTCCTTGAAACGTTCCGGTCATTTGTCGAACGATGTTTTCAATGACCTTGTGCTGTTCGGGAGTTGCGGTGGCGACAAGAACTTCGTTTCCGCGATCTGTGACAATTGTCGCATCAGGAAAGAGTGCTTGCAGAGCTTCTTGTGCCTCGTCTGCTTCCCCACGAACTAACCGGTACGTTTTGGCGACAATTCCTTTTCCGGTGACATGCGCGGTTGTGATCTGCTCGATTAACTTGCGAATTTGAGCCTGCTCCTCAGGGGGCGCACTGACTAGAATGTCATTTCCTCTTCGCGGGGCTGATATCTTCACGCGACTGGAGACCAGAGGTTCCAAAGCTGTCTGGACAGTGAGGCCTTCCAGCGGTGCCACACGGTAAACTTCCAGTTCCAAAGGCACTTGCTGTATGACTTCATTGTCGTATTGAGTGATGAGATTCTTGATGGTTTCGTGCTGTTTCTTTCGAGCGACGACAATTAACCGACCTGTCTGCTGGTTCACTGCAACCTTGATTCGGTCGAATCTGGAAGTGTATAAGTTGCTCAGAACGTCCTCCAAGTCGTCCACTTGCACATGGTTCGTTTTGTAGACGACAGGATAGGCAGCGTCCTCATCCAAGTTTGAGCCTTCAATTTGCTTGGCAATTTTTTCAATCATTATGTGCTGCTCAGGTGTCGCGGTCGCCACGATGAGTTTTCGATCCGAATCGGTCACGATGGTTGCATCGGGATACAGCGCAAGCAGGACTTCCTGTGCCTCGTCTGCATTGGGAGAACCGATGAAATAGGTTTTTGTGTCCAGATTGTTCCCTGGTTTCAGTCCCAGAAGGACCTGTTCGATCACACTTTTTGCTTTGAGTTGCATGTCTGCATTTGCACGCACAAAAATTTGTCGACCTGTCGTGTCCACGGTGAGCTGCACGTCACGATCCATCAACGGCTGAAGAATTCCAAGAACTGTCGCAGGCTCCGTTCCGATGATTTTATAAACGGCGAGAGTTTTTGCTTTGGGGACATCCTTGTTTGCCTTGAGTTGATCCAGAACTTTGTTGAGTTCCACATGTTCTTTATCTGTCGCCACAACAAAAATCTGATCGGCCTTGGCTCCTGCATTGATACTGGCGTCAGGAACTGATCTGGAGAGGACCGACGTCGCGCTCGATCCTAAATCGCGAATGGAGTAAATCACCAGTTTTCTTTTTTCGTCGAACGGTTTCTCCTCAGAAATTTGCTCGAGAGTCGCTTCGATTTTCTGGTGTTCGTCCTCTGAGACAATCGCGATGAGCCGTTTGCCATCGGAGGTTGCAGTGAAGCTTACTTCAGGTACCGTTGCCGTGAGAACGGTTCTGGTTTCCGGTCCGCCGATGGAATCAATCTCGTAAAACTTCAACGTCTTCTTTTGCTCAGATGCTGGCGATTGAGACAGCTGTTCCAGCGTATTCTGAACTCGCAGTTTTGTCTCTTCATCAACGCGGGCGATCAGTGTTTTTCCTTGGCTCCCCACCAAAAACTGAACGCCGGGAGCGACATCAACAAGAACACTTTGTGCTGTCGCAGAAGGAACCAGTTCGAGGTCAAACACTGCCACGGTTTTCTCAACACCATCGAAACCGTTGAGTCCATCCGTGATACTCTTAATCAGCAGGTGGTCTTCCGTACTCGACCAGGCCAACAGGTTCTCGCCGGAGAAAACAACCTTTGCTTTCGGCACCGCCTGCGTGAGGATGTTGAGCAGACCTGTTCGGTCACTGTTGCCAATAACGTATGATTTTAGTGTTGCGGCGTTTTCGGTTTTTGCGACCAGTGACATTTCTCCGACAGTGGAACGGATGCTTTCGTGATCATCTTGACTGGCGAGTACCATCATCGTTTTTGATATTGGATCGACAACGATATTCGCTTTGGGGAATGCGCTGACCCAAAAGGATGTCAGGTAAGAATTGTACGTTTCAGAAACCATCGGATAGACAACAATCGTCCGCTTTGATGTCGCGGATGAAGCGACTTGCAAAGCGTCCAGTAGCTCTACGATCTCTTCATGTTCTTTAATTTTTGCCCGGACAATCAGCGATTGGGCTGTGGTGTCTTGAATGACGACAGCTTCGGGTAGTTCGGAAGTGATCAATTGCAGTGCGGCAGTTGGGTCAATCCCTTTGATCGGGTAGACCATCAGTTTGATTTCTTTCTCGACGGGCAAATCGGTATCGAGTTGTTCAATCGCAGAACGTATCGTCTCGTGTAGTTTCGGTTTCGCGTGAATCAGCAAGCGTGAGCTTTTTTCATCGGCAGTGATTTTCGCATCGAGGAATAATTCAGACAGCGTTTCCGCAACACTGGTCGGTCCAACATGCCGAATTGGATAGACGATCAGCTTCGCCTTTTGATCAGGGGGAACTTCCTTCTGGAGTTGCGTGATGATTTCAGCGACAATCTCATGCTGAGATGGCTTCGCCCAAATCGTCATCTCTCCAGGTTGAGAATCGGTCAACACTTGCATGCCCGGTAGTTCGGTCGTCAAAGCTGTTAACAGGCTTGTGAATCGCAGTCGTTGTGCTGTGTTCACATCGTAAATTTGCAGCGCACTTTGTTCCTGGACTGGTGCGGATTGTTCGAGCTTCTTCAGTGTTTCTGCAATCGCCAAGTGGTCTGTTTTCTCAGCGACAACCGAGAGCCGCCGTGCTGCTTCCTCAAACGAAATTTGAGACGCCGGGAACATCGCTTGTAAAATCGTGACGGCAGCAGGTCCGGCGGCTTTGTCGAGTGGATAAAATCGAAGCTCGGGCATCGCACCACCAGTGTCTTGCGAGACCTGAGCGATGACTTGAGAAATGATCGCGTGATCTTTCGCCGTCGCGGTGATTAGCAGGCGACGGTTCATTGCATCGGGCGTGACCAACGCTTTGGGAACAAGTCCGGTCAGTAAAGTCGTGATCGTGGTGATCTCGACTTTGGCTTGAAGTGGGTACGACTTCAACTCCGCATCCATCGGGTCTGCACCTTCAGTCACTTGCTTGAGCACGTTCTCGACGACTTCGTGGTCCGTATCAGAGGCGATCACCAGAAACTGCTCATTGGCGGCATTCAAAGTGACTTGCGTTTGCGGAGCCAGTGTTTGCAGTAGCGCCGTGATGCTGGTTGTGTCGACTCCGCGAGCGTCATAAATCTTGAGTTGCTTCTGCGTGGATGTCAAATTTTCCTGGAGTTGCTGAATTGTTGAGACGACGAATTCCTGCTTGTCTGGAGGAGCAATGACCAGAAGCCGGTTGTTCTCGGAATCGACCGTAATCGTTGCTTCGGGAACCACGGAACCCAGAACTGTCGTGATAGTTGCTGCAACGGAAGGTGAAACCGGATATGTGCGAAGTTCCGGTTCCCTTTGGTTTTCAACTTGAGGTTTGAGTTGATCTATCAGGGTAAGAATTGCCTGATGATCTTCTAGTGTGCCGATCACAATCAAACTGCTTGTTTTCGTGTCCAGTGTCACTTTCACTTCTGGAAGCAAAAGCTGAACGAGCGTTTGTACGGCAGCCGGGTCGATTTTCTCCAGCGGATAAACTTCCAGTTGAGCTGGTCCGCCATCTTGAGATCGCGCGGCCAGTTTCAACAAGGAGTCTTCAATACGTTGCTGATCGGTTTTCGAAGCCCAGGCAACCAGCTTCTTGCTTTGAGCGTCATACCGAAACTGTCCGCTGGGAGCAACTAATTGTATTGTGGTGAGCAGTTCAGCAGTATTCGCACTTCTCACGGAGTACAACTCAAGTACCGACTGTTTTTCCGGTCCCTGATTCGATTCCAGTTGATCGATAATCAACTTCGCTTTTGCTTGTTCAGTAGGAGTTGCATTGATCGTGATCTGATTCGCTTCGGTATCAACAACAACAGCACCAGAAATGATCTGATTCAGCACTTCCCCTGGCTGAGTTGGGTTCGCATGTTGAATCGGATAAACGACGACGATTGATTTTTCTGGAGGAGCTGGCGCTGGTTTCGGCTTGGCAGGTAACGCGACTTGCTTCACGATTTTTTCGATCAGGCGAATTTTCCCAGCTGACCCGGAAACCAGAATCTGTCCCGTAGCAGTCAGTGCCTCAGCTTGACCATACGTTCCCAGGAGCGGTTTGATGTCGGCCAGCACAGACTCCTCCGGACGACCTTCGAGCGGAATCAAAACAGAGACGAATTCGAACTGGCCCCTCGTCGCCAGATCTTCAGGCGTGATTTGTGGAATCGCTCCTTCCGGCAGTCCGTCCGTCAGGCTGATGCACATCAATAATCGTTCGCGTCTGACGAGAGTGAAACCTTTCGTCAGCAGCCACCCGTTCAGTAAGTCAACAGCTTCGGTCGGGGTATATTCTTTGGTGTCTGTGTAATTGAAAGTCCCCGGCGGGGCTTTGTCCATGACGAGTGACAAGTCCGCTTCGCCCGCAATCCAGTTCAAGACCTCAGGCCACTTTTGTAATCGAAAGTTGAACTTCAACCGTGGTGCTTCGAACAAACCTGCGAACTTCTTTTTTTGTTCAACAGTCAAGAGATCGAAAAGCTGCTTGTCGGCGTCTGCTTGAACTTTCGCCTTGTCTGCTTCGGCAGCCGCAGCGACTGCTTCGTCTCGTGTCGTAATACTCGATGCAATCGCGGCCTTCTGTTCGTCCGTCAGGCTCAAAGCTGTCGCCGTTGTCGGGCTGGAAAGGCGCTCGGTTAGACTGACATCGACCTTCCCCGGTGTGGACTGAGCCGCGACCGGTGTCGCAATAGACAGCACAACAAACAGGAAAAGTAAATGAGATATTTGCTTGGACATCGGTGAGACCGTGATCATCTTGAATTCGTGAGGTGGGAACTGGCAGGGTGATCGCTGATTGTGTTTGCGGAAACCTAATTCAATATCAGGGAGCACCTTCAGCCAATCTTGTGAGGAAGGAGAGGTTCTCTATCTTGTAAAAGTACCCCGTTTTACTATTGGTCGCAAGAACAAGTGCTTCAACTTCAACCTATCTTGCCATTCCTACCTTACCCGTTCCGACTAACCCATCCAGAAAAATCGTTGCAACTGCTGCATCGCGGCCTGATCACCATGACCAAAAAGAAGCGTCATATGTGGGCCGCTTGGAAAGGCACTAGGGATTGAGGGGCAAGGAGATAGGAATCTGCATCTATTTCAGGTCAACGGAAATTTGTAGTAACATGAACAATCGTGACATCCCTCATATCATGTCGATCCTCCCGTGCCATGAGGGTTGAATCTATCGGATGTCGATGTTGATAGTGCCTGGGAGAATTCCGTGAATACAGGTTTGGTAGAGAAAAAATGATGCGTCGTTGTGTGAATCTTTTGTTTAGTTGTTGCCTGGTTCTTTTGCTGAGCGATTCTGCTTCAGCTCAATTATTCGGTCAACGGACACTTGGGCGCAGCGTGAGCCGTCGGCAGCCTGCTTCGATGGATACCGCTGGCACGGTCGATCTGAGTCGTCGATTTATTCGCGGACAGAGAAGCGGGAGCGATTTCGTCGGAGCAGATCGAGGAGACTCGGCAACCTTCGTCGGTAGAGAACAAGGATCGACCGACGGTCCAGTCACTTCTTCAGTGACAGGATTGCGGAAGCAGCGTCCCCGTTCGGTCAATCGACCTCGGCGGGCGTCCACGAATGGTCGCTACGCAGAACGATTGACCATCAATTTTTATCATCCGTCGCTCTCAAGTTCGCAAGTACTCGTAGAGTATTCACCGGTGCTGAAATCGCTTATTGAGAAACGTGGGATTCGTATCGAGGCGTCGGCGGTAGAGCATTCAGTGGTTTTGCGCGGAGTGGTTTCTTCCGCACATGACCGTGAACTGGTCGAGTTGTTCGTGCTGTTTGAACCCGGGATTGAAAAGGTCGAGAACGAATTGAAGATTGAGTGACATCTTGTTTTTCGACTCTATTTTCTGCATCCAGCGATCTTGCCCGTCGTAGGTCAGCCGTTTCAAATGATTGCTGCTGCACGTTTCTGAATCGCTCTCTGTTGATTTGCGAAGAGTTGACCTGAATAGGTGGAGCTTGACCTTCCATAGCAAAGAGGTCCTCACCGCTGTAGCCAACTTGATTCCCTTGCAGATTTCGTTCGATAAACCCAGATGTCAGCGGGATCTCAGATGTTTGCATGCGACGGCGTTTGCGAATCGGTTCCTCGACTCTTCTTTGTTGATGATTGAGCTTGCGCAAATGTTCTGATTCATCCTGAGAGTCGTTGTAGAGTGACTCTGTTTCGTAATAGGTAGACGTATCTACAGGATAGGATTCATACGAGGCAGGCACGACGCCACTGTCAAATGAGGAATCGCGTCTTGCCTCTTCTATCTTTGAACCAGGCCTGTCCTTGTCTTGCTGAGAGAGTGTTGTTTCCGGCTTTACGATTGGACCAGGCAAAATTACGTTTGTCGGATCTGAATTCACTTCTGCGCCATTGGTGCCAATAAAGCGAATGATCAGTGAGACACGTTCCTGATCTCCGCCTGCGGCATCCCAGGGAAGCCAAAAGTTGTAGGAGTGACCGATTTTAGAACTGCCATAATGTTCTTGTAGCTTCTCGGCCTTGAAGACGTATTTCCGATCTGCCTGACGACTGCTGGCATCGTCGGTATCGTCCCATGCATACACGATGAGTGTCCCATCAACTCGGATGGCATTCTCTTTTTCCTCACCGTAAAAGATAACGCGCCCACCAAAACCGCGTGTTCCATGTCTCCCTGATTGGTGCAAGACGGTATTTGACCAAACCGGAATCACCTGCAAGG
>DAOUPA010000250.1 GCA_030626405.1 Planctomicrobium sp. | reverse complement strand
TTCCAGGCCAGCGAACGATGAACGGAACTCGATGTCCCCCTTCCCAAGTGTCAGCTTTATAGCCTCGCAAAGGACCGCTGGGGAAATGGCCCTGCTTCTCCAAGTCACTGACTCCGATGTACGGAGCCTCCCCGTACAAGACCACAGTACGAACCCCGGAGAGAGCGCCGATATTCTGGAGCTGTAAGTGAAATCAGCAGTTAGCGATTTGGCGTCTTGATCGATCAAGGGTGTCGTTTTCAACGATTTTCGACCTTTTCCGCGGGGAACAGCGTGACAGTACCATTCAGTCCTGCCCTTTTTTGCTTTCTAGGGAAACGGGCGCAGAACAAGTACTGTATCTGCGAAACAGTACTTGTGTAGTGATTGGCAAGAGGGAAGGTCCTCGAAGGACTTTCGTTCAGTAACTCGTGGCTACTTGAATTCTTGCCTGAGAATTCGCTACATTCGTAGCTGCGTCGAAGCCTGATCACTGCGTCTTTTCTCGTTCCTACACCAAGCCTCTACGGTGCCTCCCATGGTCGTAAAAGCCGATTATTCAAACGTCAGCAACAATATCAAATTCGATGATCTCGTCAGCAAGTTCGAGCAAAAAAAAGGCGGGCAGCTTCGCCTCAAGGACAGCAAGGACAAAAACAATGTCCAGATGGGGACGAAAGAACAAAATGGCGGTTTCTGGGCCAAGTTTTCAGGCCGCTCGAACAAGTTCAAGAAAACCGAAGCGTTTGTACTGAAGCGATTGGAAAAACATGTCGGCGCCAAAGTCTCTGAAAAAGTCAAGAACAGCATCAAAGCGGACCAGACTTCCCAAGATCATCCCAAAACGATTGGTGAAATGTTTTTGGGAGTTCGCGACGAATGGCACACCGAGGTTAAGGAGAAATATTCAAGCGACGAGTTTGTGAATCAAGCGATCGACAACAGCACGTTAGACAGTTCGCAAAAGTCGACACATCGAACTGAAATCAAACAGCGAATCCAAACCGCGGTTAATGAAAAAATCGCCTCGTCGCCCGGTAAGACTCTCAAAGATGTCGAAGTCAAGGCACTCGCAGCCAAAGTCGTTGAGGACTACGCCCTCGATCTGGCGATTGACGGCAGCGATTTGGGCAATTCCCAAAAGGAAATGCTGAGGAGTGGTAAATGGAACAACTTTGACACGAAGCGAGACTGTTCTTACCGATTGCAACTAAAGGCGGTTGTTAAAGATGCCGTCGCACAGGAGATAAAAAAGACCGGCACCAAGTCACTTCCATCGACGAAAATCGCTGAGATCACCAACAAGGTCCTCACCCAGTTCGCCAATGTCGCTGCAGGAAAAAAAGATCCACCTGATGTCTCAAACATGAGCCAACATGAAGCTCAACAGGCTTTGCAGGACCACCAAGAATTTCTGCAGAAGTCACCCGGCGAGCGATCAGCCCTGGTTGCAAGAAATTTGATTGTGAGCAACTCCAACGAGATGTCGGGAAATGCAAAAATGGGACAGGCAAGACTTCTGTTCGTGGCGATGACAGCCAGCGAAAATCAGCAAGTCGGAGATGGCCAGCCGAGTTGGCACGAGTCGTCTGCTGAAGTCAGCAAAGAACTCATCCGTCAGGAACTAGGCAGCGATCCAAATTCGTTGATGCGACAGGGAAATGCGGCCAGTGCCTTCAACGGAACATATCTTGACCACACAGCTTCGGAATATCGCGATGGAATCCAAGACCAATACAAACAGATGGTCGAAACAGAACTTGCACCTTTACAGCCATTCGTTTATGTCGACGGTGGTGGAAATGAGCAAACCGTATACGATCTCGAAGAGCTTTCAAGGGTCCCTCCCGCCCCAAAATTTGACTTTGAGCAAGGGAGTACCAACGATCTGGCGAAACAGAAAGCAATCGAAGCATATAAAAAGAGTGGCGTAGCGGCGGGCAAACTCTTACTCAGCTTGGTAACAAGCAGTTATGACGCAATCCCAGCGGGCCCCAAAGCTTTTCTTTCAAGTATCGCCACGGTCTCCGATAATCTGGCAGTTAAATCAACGGTGCTTAACGACTCGATTGCTTTACGTCTGCTTTCGCCCAAAATTACCTTTGAGTCCAAACTTGGAGCCCTCGGGAAAAACCTTGACCCACAAGACCCAGGCGATGTTAAGAAACGCATGCTTGCCACCAACGCTTACAGCGGAGCGGTCGTCTTCCAGAACTCGACTAACAATAGGAACAAAATCCTTGATTCGGTCTGGAAGACCGGCCCACGGTGGGACATGACCAAGGAGACCCTGTTTTCTGATGGGGTTAAAGAGAGCCTGGGCGATTTTTATGGTAACTTCACGTCCCAAGTTATCGATGGATCGGAGCTAGGCGACGAGAGCGATTTTGATGTGGTCAAAGACCTCGATTTTGCCACGTTGGGAACTGGAATGAACGAAAGTCTGCCACCTCAACCACAAGTCAATTTTGAAAGTGTCACGGTTGGGAGGAACTCTATTAATACCTACCTTGCAGACTCATACAATAGTGGTATTCAAATCGACCAGTCGTCGTACCAGGAAATACAAAATGCGATTTTGAAAGCTGAAGTCCTTGAGGTGCAAGGCAAGTCGCTTGAAGCGCTGAGTGTGATTCAAGATGCCCACTCGATGATGCTTTCTGCAATCAGCACAGCGATCGTCAACAGCGAAGACTGAATTGGCAACTAACCCTCTGTTGAAAGATTTGAAAGACGACGATGGAGCCCGATCACGAAAGAATTACCGAAACTCTGGAAGCGTTGGCGGTCGACGTCCATCCCCGCGGGATGGCCAAGGACGAGAATGAGCCGCTCTGGGGTGTCGAGTTGGAGGATGGCTCCGGCTTCACCTTGCAACTCATTCCCGGCCAACGCAAGTTGGTCATCAGTACCAGCCTCGCTCATGAGACGGCCAATAACGACGCCAGCTACGACCTACACGAAGTGCTTCTGAGTGATGTACAAAATGGAGCCGATCGAGGCGGAGTCAACTGTGGATTGGACGATGAAGGTTTAGTCTTTCACTATGACCTCGCCATGTCGATGCTGTCGCTCGATACACTTGGCAAAGCGTTTCTGGCTCTGCTACATGCGAAGCAACGCTGGATGGAGTCCGCCGCAAACGCGACCTCAGACACCCCAGCCAATCGACCCCCTGAGCCACCGAGTGATGTGCTGCGAGTCTAATACTCGCCAGGGACTGGTTAACAGAGAACCCGAAAAGGAAACAGGAAGAGGAAACTCAGTCGGTGAATACACAAATCAAGAAACATTTTCTTCTGCTAATGAAGGAATTAGGACCGGCGCTGGAACTCTCGGCGGCCATCCAAACAGACACCTTACCATCGATACAGAGTGAGGACGTGACTTACTACCTGGACGTCACCTCCGAGCATCAATTCTCGCTTCGATTCCTGCCGGAGAAGGAAATGATTCTGATCAGCGTAGCCGTTGGCGAGCCGATGTCACTTGAGCACTACAAGACGCTTTTGAACTTAAACGGGCTCCACGAGCAGACAGGTGGCGTGCGAATGGGGCTTGAGGATGAAAGGAACCATATCGTCATGAGCTTTGAAACGGCTCTAGAAGAGTTATCCCTCGAAACGCTCAAGCTCTATCTTTTCAATTTGGCGGGGATTTTGGCGACCTGGAGCGAACTACTCGATTCCGACGTCCGTACAACAGAAACAACATCAACCCCCGCAGTCGACGACGCCACTCAAATTGTGCGCGTCTAAAAAAAGGGCAGGACTCTTTTTGGTCGAACGGGCAATTACGGGTGTGCTTCACGCAAAATTTCGCCAACCTGCTTTCGACGCTTTCCAAAGAACACGCGCTGGCGCTCCCCGTACAAAACCACAGTACGAACTCCGGAGAGAGCGCTGAAATTCCGAAAGTCATTACACAGAAATGCTCTCACTCGGTTCGCGTCGTCATCGATTAAAGGTGACGTTCTCAGCGGTTTTCGAACTTTTGCTTACGGGTTAACAGAAAGTAAACTCTGAGAGCGCTCGCCCGAGCGCAAATGGCCGTTCTAAGTTAACAAAACGTAGAGCGCCCATGGGTCAATTTCGATCACCACTTGTTGGGCTTACTCGATTCGGAATGCCCGATTCAATCCGTAAGCAGGTTCATTACAGACGAATGTTAGTTGCGTCCCCACTGGAAGAGTTTAGGTCAATGTTGGGCAAATTTACATCGGTTGCTTTCGAGTCATCGGAATCAGAGACACTATCCCAGATCCCCCGACTCACGCCTTCCAGGTAGGCTCGGCTCAATAACTGAACAATTCGCTCAAAGTGATCCTGTGGTGTCTTGTATTTAATTTTTGGTGCCATGTTGGTTCTCCTGGCTGTGCGTTCTTTGAATCGGTTTCGTCCACCCTTACGATTTCCACGGAGCAGTTTTCAACTGATGGCTGAATTGAATCATCAAAAAATTCAAGTTGTAAAGAGCGATGCTGGTTGATAAACAGTTTGAAGTTGATTCAGAGTTTGTCGTCGTCTCTGAAAAACACTTGAACCACATCTGTCGTGAAGCGCAGGACTGGTACAACAATGAACGCGGTCATTCGGCCAGAGAGAACCTGCCGCCGACTTGGAGTGAACCACCCGAAGAAGTGCAGACCATCAAGCTGAAGGACGTTGCCTGTTCGACCAAGCTCGGTGGACTGCTGAAACACTACTGGTGACGGGCTGCTTGAAGCGTCTTTTTACTTGAATATTGACAGTCAACCGGGATCGCAGTCTGCGCTGATAAAATTCGTGACTCGGAAAAATGGTTCCGGCGCTGTTGACAGCTGACAGCTGAAAATAGCCATTCCAAAGTTCAACGTTTCCATCCTCCCTGCAAGTTTCAACCTGAAATTTCTCCTGTTCAGAAGTGCTTAAGGTTTTTGAACCCCGCGATTCAGTTTGAGCCAGACATCGAAGTGGCCCGTGACCAAACTTTCGTGTTTGCTCCCGTTCGACTTGGCGAATTGATCCTCCCAGCGCTTCGAGTAATTTTGCTCGATCAACATTTGGAAGATCCTTCTCGTCTGGATGCATTTCTCCAGCGGCGATGCGATCATATATCTGCACCCAACGCTGCCGCACATTCCTATCGACGAGCTTCCAAGGAATTTGATTGAGATTCAGGTCACTTTCTGCCGTGTCATCGTGATGGCAATCGAAGCAGGCTCGTTTGAGAAATGTGTTGACAACGATCGCGGCCTGTTCATCTGAGACGTAGCCATCAGCGTTACGAAAAGAAAAATCGTGATGTTCTTTTGGAAAATCATCCAAGCTCTCATTCCAGGAATCACAGATCCTCACGGTATACGATCCAATAGGCTGGAGGCATACAGGGATGATGCCCATTCTAACATGCTCTGAGTTTTGACTATGCAGGCCACGAAGTGGCTCAGCCGATTCTCTGAGCGGCTGGGTGCTGAAAGCACGAAGTGGTATTCCCGCAGCTTTCGATTCATGGTGAACGTTTTATGTTCATTGAACGCGCATGTTGAAACATCCTGTCGCTATGGAGCCCATTGATGAACGATGAATTGCGTGGGGCTCTCGATACTTCAGTCATTGAGATTGTTTTGGGATCTGATCATTGATAAAACTTCGATGACGATTACTAGGTTTGTGATCGTGATTTTTCACTGTATCTTTGAGTTCTTTTTCGAATGAAGCTTAGGCTGACCATTCTGTTCCTCGCGATGACGGGGTTGTTTTTACTCTTGTCTGTCGGAGGTTTCTTTTCGCCAGACACGACCCCGACAGCAGCCCTCGATGTGCCCTACAGTAATATTCATCCCGAGGACTATGTGGGACCGGAGAAGTGTGCCGAGTGCCATGCTGAGCACTACAGGAAATGGCAAACTCATCCTCACAGTAAAATGAATCTCAATCCCTCCGACGAAACGATTCTCGGTGATTTTTCTAATCACCGCGTCAAATATGGAAACGGGGAAGCAGTTTTCGAAAAACGCGATGATGAATTTTTCATGTCGCTGTTTGAGGAAGGACAACTGACACATGAATACCGAATTACAAAAACCGTCGGTTCACAACACACCCAAATGTATATCGGAGTTCAAACAATTGGTCCTGAACCGTCTGACCACCAAGCTTATAGAATCGAAGGAAAACTTCCTTTCGGATACTGGATTCGTCACAACCTTTGGACACCAGTCAGCTACTTTGATAGCGCCTACGAGGCAGAGCCAAATGACGGTCACGAAAAAATGGAATTACTCAACCTTGTACAAAAGGAGACAAAATGGGAGCTGAATTGCCTTTATTGCCATAACACATATGCCTATCAACACCGTTTGTATTTCAGCAACGTGCTCGGATTCCCTCGTGAAGATTTTCGTTTTCCAGAAGGCGCCGAATCGATCCAAGAATGGGGACCATTAACGCCAGAGAAACTGGTGACGTTGGGAGTGAGTTGTGAGAGTTGCCACTATGGGGGGCGCGAACACGTAGAAAATGGCAGGGAGTCACGTTTTTATCCATCGAGTCCCAAATTGCAATCCACGAGTATTTCTCCGGAAACTCCAACGACCAACGCTAATTTGATCAATTCGATTTGTTTGCAGTGCCATTGCGCAAATGTGATATTGTATCCAAACGGGGCGGCCACGTGGAACTCCCGCGAAGCACTCGATTTACAGTCTGGAGCCTGCCAGCAACAAATTAAATGTACGGATTGCCATGACCCGCACCCAGCTGGTAAGCATGGTGGATTGTTCAGTGAACAGAAAATTACCTGGAAGTGCCTTGAGTGTCATACGCAGCTTCAGGATGACGTGAGCCGTCAGACGCACTCTCGTCATACGCTCGACAGTGTTTCATGTGTGGATTGCCACATGCCCCGAATCGTACAAGGGCTGGATCAGGTGGTACGAACACATCACATCCACTCACCGTCCGATGAAAGTATGTTGCAACGCGCAGGCCCAAATGCTTGCAACATTTGCCATCTCGACAAGCCTATCGACTGGACGCTCAACCACCTCAATGAAGGCTGGGGATTGAACATCAAATCAGATTCCAACTGGAGTGATGAATACGGTGAGAATCTTGCATTACCTGTCGGAGAGGTCTGGTTGAATCATAGTCAACCCGTCGCGCGTCTCATCGCATCTGATGCTTATTCTCGCTCTGCCGCAAATTCCGAGACAACATCTGATCTGTTGAAATTATTGAAAGATCCTTATGCAGTGAATCGAATGTTCGGGCTACTCGCGATCGAGCGGATCTTAGGTCGAAAATTGACAGCAGCTGAATACGTCCCCACGGCATCCCATTTAGAGCTTGAGAAGATGGTGGAGATTCTTAAGGAAACCCTTGGTGGTGTAGATTTAAATTTGGATTGAGGTTGTGCCAAGATGCTCAAACGACGGGAGATATTGCTCGCGATCAGCATGTTCGTGTTCGCTGGTCTCGGTTACTGGATCTTGCAACGGACCATGTATCTGGAGCGGATCAAAGTTCAGGGGGGTGAGGTTTACGTTAATCTGAAAAATGTTCCATTTTTCATTCAACTCGCAGATTCGAAATTTCAG
Source organism: Planctomicrobium sp. (assembly GCA_030626405.1). Classification (GTDB taxonomy): domain Bacteria; phylum Planctomycetota; class Planctomycetia; order Planctomycetales; family Planctomycetaceae; genus Thalassoglobus. The sequence continues at coordinate 2,394 of DAOUPA010000250.1, read as the reverse complement.
GATCACCACCTCAGGTACTTTAAAACGGTTCCAACGTTGAGGGTGCTCGATCTTCGCAAGAGTTCCATTTCTGATCGTGGACTCAAGCATTTAATCGGTTCACCCGCCCTGAGCGACATAAGACTTCGCGAGACATCAATCACAAATGTCGGACTGCAACATCTCTCGCGGATCCCGAGTTTGCAAAGTCTGGACCTTTCGAAAACAAATGTTTCAGATGCAGGATTGGAGCATTTTTCAAAACATTCAGAGATCAAGACACTCCTGCTACACGAATGTCAACAAATTCACTTTGAAGTTTTTGTTGACGCTCCATCTCTCTCTTATCTGAAGTTACATCAATCTTCAGTGACGGACGAGGGACTACAGTACATTGCTCGCATTCCAAATCTTCATCAACTTGATTTGTCGGAGACTCAAATTACAGACCTCGGTTTACGACATCTGGCGGGCCATGCGTACATTGAAATCCTCAATTTGAATCAATGTTCGCAAATCTCATTTGAGGGTCTGAGGGCATTGGCTCCGCTTCCGAATCTGATGAAAATCGAATGTCATGAGGTTTTCATCACGCCAGACGAGTACGACTTGCTAAGTGACCTCTTTCCAAAGGCTGAAATTGAAACCGATTTCAATGTCGTCATGGGACTCACGATGAATGATCCCCTGAAAGCGCGCACTGGGCCATTTGATGAAAATCTTGTCAGGTTAAGCGACAATAATTTCGAATCCAAGGTAGAGGGTGGGCAGGGATTGGTCACGGCAGAGCTATTGAAGAAAATCCGGATGAAGGATCGAGTGGATATCATCTGGACGGAGAGTATTGTTGCCGATAGAGAAACACTTCAAGTTCTTCAGGAATTTCCTAATCTGCGATCACTCAGCCTGGACCTAGAAGTCAGCGACGAAGTTCTTCGTCAAATCGGCAAACTTTCCACGCTGGAATCGCTTCGAATCACATCATCTGAAACATTGAGTGGTCTCACACAACAGGGAATTCGTGAACTCTCGGGGCTCACTCATCTCGAATTCCTCACATTGCATCTTCCTGAAGCGAACGTTCAAATTGTAGGTGGATTTGAAGCAATCTTGGCTCGCGAAAATTTACGGTCCATTGAATTAAAAATGCCTTTGAATGACCGACTTCTTGAGCAGCTTGGCAAGCTGTCCAAGTTGAACACGATTCATTTAACTGGATCTCAGAAGTCAGAGGAAATGACAGCTGTTGGTCTTGAGCATTTGTCTCGATTGAACAATTTGAATTCACTCACCATTCAGTTTCCAAACGCAAATCCACGTGTGTTTTCAGTGCTTGGAACAATTCCGAATCTTCACCGACTCACACTTCAGAATGCTCATTTGAGTGATCACGATATTTTGTTCCTGGAGAACTTGCGAACTCTCGAATTCGTGAATTTGGACGACAATGAACTAACAGTGAAATCAGTTGATCTGTTGGCGCAACATCCTGCGCTGAGTTACGCGAGTGTTTACCAAAACCAGATCGACGAAGAAAGTATTCCTCAGCTTCCACAGATGCTCTCAGAAAGTTCTCCCCTTATAGGACCGTAAAACGAACACTCTAAATTCGCTCTAACTCAACAACTTCCTTTCGAGTAACGACTTAGCGATTTCGAGGTCTCACTTGGTAAACGGCGAGCGAGTGGGACAACTCGAACTATTCAGCAAGTGGTTAATAGCTTTGCAAGTCTGAGAGCGCTCTTCAGTCTGAATTTTCCACCGAGTTGGAGTAAAGACCCCGAAGAAGTGCAGACCATCAAGCTGAAAGATGTTGACTGTTCAACTCGACTCGGTGGACTGTTGAAACATTATTGGCGACGGGCCGCTTGAAGCGTTTTCAATGTCGAAAAGTAGTGGTCACCTGGAATCGCACTCTGCGCTGATAAAATTCGTAACACAGAAAGATGGCTCCGACGCTGTTGACAGCTGGAAATCGGTCACTTCAAGGTTCGACGTTTCCGTTCTCCCTGCGAGTTTCGACCTGAAATTCTCCTGTTCAAGTGCGTTCGAGGTTTTTGCACCCCGTGGTGCTGACCAAAAAATGGAAACTTTTCTAAATAGTTTTATAGAAACGGGGGAGGTTGCGAACACTTGGGGCTTGGGACAGAGCCCTTTCCAACAGAGGTAAGAACCCTGCTAATTTGTCTCAGTCGATGAACGCAGAAATTTGAGAAAGATTTCCGTCGCCGGATCATCGGGTTGACCCAATTCATTGTTCAAGCGGCTATGGTTGGTGTCTCTTTTTCTGACCTGCTCCACTTTTCTGAGCCATTCTTTATGAGAAAATCAAAGGCTTCATCTGGCCAGGCTAGCCTGGCCAGATGAAGCGAAATCTTTGGGGGCCAGGTTGCCCAAAGCGCTGTGGGGTCGATG
>DAOUPA010000724.1 GCA_030626405.1 Planctomicrobium sp. | reverse complement strand
GAAACCGGATACGGCTACACCAAGATCCGGCAAGAGTTGGCCAAACTTGGAATCAAGGTCTCACGCCAGACGGTCAAGAACGTCTTGGTCAAGGCTGGTCTTCATGACGACCCCAATACGGGCAAGGGTTCCTGGGACGCATTCCTTAAACGTCACGCGGACACCATGTGGCAATGCGATTATCTCACCAAACCGATGTGGACTTCGAAAGGAATCATAGACATGTTCATCGTCGTGTTTATTCACATTGGAACACGAAGAATCTGGGTCTCACCAAGCACGGCAAGTCCTGATTCAAAGTGGGTTGCACAACAGGGACGAAACTTCTTAATGCACGCAGAAGACATTGGTCTGGAACCGAAACTACTCATGCACGACAGGGATACGAAGTTCACGAAGGAGTTCGATGAGATCATCAAGTCCACAGGCTGTGAAATCAAGAAGACACCCATCATGTCGCCAAATCTGCAAGCACATGTCGAACGAGTGGTACAGACATTGAAGCATGAAGTCTTAAATGAATTTGTCGTCGTCTCTGAAAAGCATCTCAACCACATCTGCCGCGAAGCTCAGGCCTGGTACAACAATGAACGCGGACATTCAGCGAGAGGGAATTTACCGCCTTGCTGGGAACAACCACCGGAAGAAGTGCAGACCGTTAGGCTGAAAGACGTAGCCTGTTCGACTCGCCTTGGAGGATTGCTGAAGCACTACTGGCGACGGGCTGCTTGATGTCTCTTTTAAATTGAATATTGCTGGTCAACAGGGATCGCGGTTTGTGCGGAGGAAATACGTGACACGGAAAAATTGCTCCTGCGCTGTTGACATCTGAAAAACGCCCATTCCATAGTTCAACGCTTCAGTTCTCTCTGCGAGTTTCGACCTGGAATACTCCTGTTCAAGTGCGTTCGAGGTTTTTGTACCCCGCGCTCGCGGTACTGTTCTAAATTCTGAGTTGGCGCTCACTCTTCGCTTCGATCCACATCCATCGCGAAGGATCTGGCATCGACATCGTTGGATGATTCGATCCACTGATGCAGAAACCGGCGGTGCTGATTGAGTGTTTCAGCGTACTCGGTTTCTCGGGCTAAATTCTTGAGTTCGCCGGGATCGTTCTTCAGATCGATGAGCGATTCGCGTGCTTCTCCGTCGCGATAGACACAGTACTTAAACTGTTCACTACGAAGCATGCGACCGGTGTGATTTTCAGTGACGACAAACTCGCGCCACGCTGCGATCGGTTTTCCTTCGGCGATCTCCCGCAAGCTTTTGCCCAGCAGAGATTTGGGCACAGGGGCGCCCACGTAGTCACAGAGCGTCGGTAGCAAATCCAATCCGCTGGAGACCAAGTGTGAGTCGACTTTCCCAGGGAGAATTGTCCCTTTGTAGCACATCAGAAATGGAACGCGTGCGGAGTTTTCGTAGAACACACCTTTGGAGGAAAGCCGATGGCAGGCGTCCATGTCGCCGTGGTCACTTGTAAATGCGATCAGCGTGTTTTCTGCCAGCCCGTTCCGCTCAAGCGACTCTAGAATTCGTCCGATTTGCTGATCGACTTGCTCGGTGAGTCGGCAATAAATCCAGCGATAGATTCGCCACTCTCTTTCGTCGTACAGTTTGCGGATCGTCTTGGATGGAGTGACGGCAGTCACTTTCAGATTGAACTCGATTGCTGGAGGTTCCAAGTCGGGAATCCGAAAGTTATCCGGCAGTGGCGGTAACTGATCTATCGGCAAAGCCGCTGCTTGCCGATAGAGTCCCAGCGCTCTCGAATTCCCATTGACGTTCTTTCCCGATTCGATCTGATAGGCCTGATAGGCGAAACAGATGTCATGGGGGTTGATGAACGAAGCGACAGCAAAGAAGGGTTTGTCGCGTTCTCTCTGGATGAACTCGATGCACGCCGCCGGCAATGCTTCGCGTGAATCCTTAAAATACTCGTCGTAGCCTGCCACTCTCGGTTCCAGTTCACGGCACATGTGAGTTTTCCCACCATAGAATGTGTCGTACCCTGCATTCTTCAACAGCAACCCGAGCGAGTTCTCGACCACTTCGCTTGGCATTGTTGCCTTCATTCCGTTTTGCAAAACACCGAAGCGTCCTGCCATGATTCCTGTCGCCATGCTGATTCGGCTCGGGACGCAAACGGGGTTCGTGACATACGCATTGGTGAAACGGATTCCGCCATGCGCCAGCTTGTCCAGTGCTGGTGTCACCAGGTGTTCGTTTCCAGCGCAACTCATCATGTCGACATGTTGCTGATCGGTCATGATGAGCAATATGTTGGGTTTATCTGCTGCAGCCAATTCGGAAGCCATCAAGACGAACAGCAGGAGAGCTGCCAACTTGAGGCAAGTGAATGATCTCATCATCTTGTAGTTCCCCTTGGAGATTGAAGCGGAGTGCGATTTCTCATACTGCGTTCCACTCTGAGCGTGTGAGTGCTGCGCCGAGCGGGGCTTGCTTTACTCAT
>DAOUPA010000434.1 GCA_030626405.1 Planctomicrobium sp. | reverse complement strand
TGATGCTCCTTCGATCATTAATGAAAGAAAGGCGAACTCGGCGATTGCCAGACTGGCAATAAAAATGATCGGGAACACGATAATAAATTCAAGCGTCACCGAACCAGAACGTTCAGGATGGTGTGTCGCTCGATAATGTGTCCGTACACGTTGCAATCATCCACTCCAGATGCAATGGCTCGCTTGTGAAAAGTTCATGGTCAACCAAGCTACAGATTTAGCTGTTGATCGCATTGATAGCGTTGGCTAAATCGATGAGCTCGTTCACCAACGCAATTCGTACGCAGGCGAGCCCGACTAACACTCCGATACCGACAATTGTCAGTAACAGGAGGTATTCGACAAAAATCGATCCACGTCGATTTTCATTCTTTTTTGTGAGCTTATTTCTAATCAACTTGACCATGAGTGAGTTCTCTCTTCACCGTTGTTGGCAAACTGCTCTACAGTTCACCCATTATTGAGTTCATTTCTGGCCCATCTTCCGGAACGACGGAACACAGAAATGGAGATGATCTCAAAGCCTATTCGGCAATCTTTGTGCCGGTCGTGCGGGAGGTTGGAAATATTTCCCATTTCAATCCGTCGATTACGGGGACTTCGACTTGCATTTCATTAGATTGAGAGGGGGACAGAAGATCTGTCCTAACATAAATGCTCGCCTGTCCATCTCGATAAATACGCTTCCAGTCGAGACGCTGCTCCAAATAGGGGACTGGACCAGTTTCGTCGGGGAGTAAAGCGATCTGAGTTGGATATTTATCGAGAAAAGGAGTGTTTGGGGGCTGTTCGACGCCTGATCGTTGAAAAGCGAGGAACTCCTGTTCTAGAAGTGCGCTGTAGACAGTTCGGTACCTCCCGTCGAATCCGACCTTACTTTCCGGAAACGTTTGCCAGATCACGAATTGCGCCCATCCGTAGTCTGTCACGATGTTCCCATGAAGCTTGTGATCGTTGAGATAACGAACCGCCCGAGTTGGCATACCGGGAACGCCACTGGTGGTTTCAACAGCGATATCCCAGGGTTTCAGCCCAGACTGCCAGAGTGGAACCGCTCCACGAACCTGAAGAAAAAAAAGAAATGACAGAGTTACGAGCACGCCACTCCACCGTAACCGAGCGGACTCAGGCGCTCCCCAACGTTGACACAACTGCGGAAAGGCACGCCGAACAGCTTCCGTCAAAAAAATTGGTAAAATGACCATTTCTGCCAGACACAGCAACGCAATATGTCGCAGATGAACAGCTGCCTGAACTGCAATCAAAGAGAGAGTGAGAAGGTCGACCCATTTCCAGTTGCGGCTAAGAGTGATTGCAAAAAACAGAATCAGAAATGGAGTGACATAAACCCAGGAAAAGCCAACCACCCAGACAGCTTGCCATTCTCGGACAACTTGATCTGTCCCCAGGTGCGTCAACAGCATCCGGTGTAATTCAAAACCGTATGGAGTGATCAAGGTTGCAGAAATGGAAGCGAGACTGACTCCGGTGAATTTGACCGCAGCGGTGAATTCAGACCGATCTCGCCACGCTCGCAACCATGCTAACCCTGTAAAATATCCGATCAAAGCGACCCCCGCCAGGAAACCTCCGTGATGATTGACCCAAATCACAGTGAGGATTGGCAGTAGCCAAATGAAGTTTGTCCACGATTCCCAAGTTCGTCTGAGAATCGTCAGGAAAATCGGAAACAGCAGGAATGTCACCAATTGTGGTCGGACATAAACAACAAAATTCCCCAGGCAGAGAGTCGTGAAAGTAAAGAGCATCAGTCGGGCGCCCAGATTTGACTCAGTTTTGCAGAGCTGCCACGTGAGCCACGTCATCATCCCCCCTAAAATGACGAATTTCCAGGCGAGCAGACCGGCATTGCCAAAATGAGTCCACAGCCAACCGAATTCATACTCGGTTGCCCACTCGTGATTGATCCAGGTGTCACCACCTGCCGTGTAAGAGAACGGATCAGTCCGCTCAACCAACACTCCCTGCTCGATTGCACGGATCCCATATAGAGTGTGTCCCCAGAGGTCAGGGTCCGCCATCGTAAATGAGCACAAAAACAGCCATGAGGAAACACCGAGCAGGACAGTGATCAGGATCTTTTCAAAATTTTGTTTCTGTTCTGGCATTTTCTCAGCTCGACTCTGCTCTGGATCAACTCAACTGTAAACGAAAAGCTGCGCGTAAACCGGTATCAACATTTGTTTCTATCGGCACTTCCGATCCTGCTCGCAGGACAGTTTGATACATTTCTCACTGTCTAATGCTGTGAGACAGACACGACGTCATCTCCGTAGATAGGAAGTGTTTCCGCCTGACGAAAACGTACGGCACGTTTTGTGCTTAATTTTTGTACTGTTCCACCGCCATCTGTCCAGAATCTCAAAGTGAGCATAAAACACACGGCAACGGCAGTCGACTTTTATCTTTCGATGAAATAACACGGAACTCCACAGAACAGACTCGATCAGATTTCCTTATTAGCAGTGATCTGACAGCGCAACCCGGTGAAAAATGACAAAACGACGAAAAATCACCTCATCTTTTCTGATTATTTCCGGGATTTGTTTGATTTCCCTGATGCAGCAAGGATGCTCGAAATCTCCCAGCGAAAAGCTGATCGGTCGCTGGTATTCTGGGGAAATGACCATTCGATTCCGAGAAGACAGTGGAGTCATCTGGAACTCACCTCGCGGACTTGCGTTGGGGCGATATGAATTTAGCGGAAAAACTCGCAACATCAAAAGAGAAGAAGAGCAGCCAAATCTGTTCATCGATGTCGTTCGAAATGATGAGCGGCAGCAATTTCAGTTCGAGATCAGTTTTCTGGGAGAAGACCGCTTGAGGGTTCAATTGATCCCTTTCAACAAAGAAGTGACGGGATCAGACGCCGCACGAGGCATGGTTCTACGTCGTGCCAACGACAACACTCTCGGTGGTGCACCGATCAAAGTCGCCAAGAGGTAGAGAGACCGGCCGCGTGACATCGAGTCGTTGAGATCGACTGCTTTGCTGTAGTTGTTTCTACCACCAACATCGAGAAATTCTCACCCTAAGGACTGCCGTTCGATTGTGACCAGTCGGGGTCATGCGTTAAATAGTTCGATCAACGAACATTTTTTAACGCTGAAGCCAATTGACCATGAGCAACCGCATCTTTAATTTCTCTGCAGGTCCCGCTGTCCTCCCTGTCGAAGTTCTGGAGCAGGCTCAAAATAGCCTTCTAGATTTCAACGGAACTGGCATCGGCATTATGGAGCATTCCCATCGTGGCGCCGCGTTCTGCGGTGTTCTCGACCAGACAATTGCGGATTGCCGCACTCTCGGTGGGATTCCAGACGACTATCAGATCCTCTTTATGCAAGGAGGGGCCTCATCTCAATTTTTCACCATTCCGATGAATTTCCTCAGTGCAGGAGAGACGGCGGACTATCTCGTCACTGGCTCATGGTCGAAAAAAGCAGTCGCTCAGGCAAAGCGATTTGGCACGCCGCACATTGCTTGCACAAGTGAAGACAGAAACTTCTGCTACGTTCCACAAGAAGCGGAGTTCTCATCGCAACCGAAGTATGTGCATTACACCTCGAACAACACGATTTTCGGAACTCAATTCCACAGCGAACCCACCGTTCCTGATCAGTCACATCTTATCTGTGACGCCAGCAGCGACATCTTTTGTCGACCCATCGATATCCGCAAATATAGAATGCTCTACGCCGGGGCTCAGAAAAATCTCGGTCCATCCGGCGTTACTCTGATGATTGTTCACAATGATCTCGTTGAAGCAGGTCGCCGCGACATTCCAGAAATGCTCCAGTACCGTACATTCGCCGAAAATGATTCTTGTTACAACACGCCCCCAACCTTCGGAATCTTCATGATGGGGCTGGTCTTCAAATGGATTTTGAAGCAAGGAGGGCTGGAAGCTATTCAAAAACGAAATGAAGAAAAAGCAGGAACTCTGTACTCCCACCTCGACAACGGCAATCTGTTTCGAGCGACCGCAGATCAAGACAGTCGATCGCTGATGAATGTGACGTTCGTCACCGGCGACGAGACGCTCGACAAGAAATTTATTGCCGAGGCAAAAGAGGCCGGCTTCGACGGACTCAAAGGTCACCGAAGCGTCGGAGGAATGCGAGCAAGCATCTACAACGCATTCCCCGCAGAAGGTATCAACGAGCTTGTGAAATTTATGCAGGACTTTGAAGCGAAGAATTCATAACTCTTCTATTCACCGTCTGAATAAAAGACGGCGAGCCAGATGGTTTCGTGGTCGGGATCGGTCGCTTCGACTCGGTGTTTGCGATGTGCGGGAATATTGATGTAGCTTCCGGGATAGATTTCGACCAATTCATCTGTGTCCTGGAAGCGTAAGACCCCATATCCCGTCAGAACAACGAGCCATTCATGCTCGGCTTGGTCGTACCAGAATTCATCGGGTGATGCGTGCCCATGCGAAACGATTCGCTCGATTCGGAAATTTCCTGAACTCAGGAGCGTCTCTGCAAATTCATTTGGCAATCCGTTTGGAATATCAGAAAAAAGATTTCTCATCTCGAACAGCCCCTCTTGACGAAAACAGTTGACTTGAAAAACACCTCACAAACGGCTCATACATCGTCCTGGCGACTTCGAAGATTCCTCTACAGCTTTACAATTTTTTTGCCGTCATGCTACCCTATTACATCGGTGATACCGAGATTGGATGACCGTGTCGCATTCTGCCTCACGGAATAATGCTGTGAGAGATACGACCAGTTTGCCCACGGGCGCTCTAAACATCAGGACATCGACATTGGGAACGTCAAGGATGAGACGAATCACAGACACTACGGTTGGCAGATCCTCACAACACCTGCTCTCTCTGCGGGGAGTCAGGATGTTCTTATGCGTCGGTCTGTTCATTGTCACAAGCAGAGATGTGGGACTTGCTGCAGAGGCGCCGCTCACAGGTGTTTTTAACAATCTGAACAGCCCCTCCTTCATCGAACGCACGATCGCGCAGCGGAGACTCTCTGAGATTGCGTCTGAGAATATCAACGCACTCTCGGCTTTTGCGCTTGATGCCGATTCCGAGATCGCCAAGCGAATCGTTGAGGCATTGGAGTCCGTCTTTTTAAAAAGCGAAGGAACGAAAGCCGAGCAAGCAGAGATCGCACTCCGAAAGATTGCACAATCGGGTGGCTCAGCTGCAACGGATGCGGAACTCGTCCTTCAGGGAAATGCTCGACTCTGTGAATCAAGAGCACGTGTCGCGCTTGAAAAACTGGGCGCGCAGTTTGTTTATTACTCTCCCTACGAAACCTCGAATGGGATCGCTGTTTTTAATTCGAAGGCTGCTGTGCTTCCGGCAGTGGGAGTTGGATTCGGTCCACCAGCAGTTCTCTATTCAATCTATATTCACGAAGACTGGAAGGGGCAAAAGGAGGACTTGTGGCATTTTACAAGACTTTCCAATTATCGTGATTTGGCAATTTACTCAATCAAAGGCAATGGAGTTGATCTGATCGACTTGTTTATTTTAGCACGCTCGATACGTGGGCTTTCTGTGCAGGAGCGTGGTGCTTGTCTGGGAATTACCTCTGGGCATATCCAAAGTCCTTGTCATGTCGGCAAAGTCATGCCAGAGGGAGCCGCCGGAAAGGGGGGGATTCAAATCAATGACTTCATCGTCGGTCTGGACGAAACCGCCATCCGCAACTTTCCGCACTTAGTGCAAACACTTCAAGACTACAAAATCGGAGACGAAGTGACTTTTTCAATTATCAGAGACGAAGAAGTGCTCGAGAAAAAAGTGAAGCTTGGTTCTTGGCGAAGTATGATGACAGCTAACAAGTCAAACAAATCTGTCGTCGAGCCCCCACCTTT
>DAOUPA010000693.1 GCA_030626405.1 Planctomicrobium sp. | reverse complement strand
GCCGACGTCATTGAAAGAGGTCGCGGAACGCTACGGCAAGCTGCTTAAAGACGTGGACACGCAATGGCAAGAGCAACAAACCGAGACCAACCAGAACTCAAACTCTGCCACCGTACACGCCTTGCCCGATAGCGAGCAGGAAGCACTCCGCCAAGTATTCTATGGCAAGGACAGCCCTGGCAAATTGCCAACGGAGGTCATGCCGCGGCTATTTCCCACTTCGGCGCTCATGCAACTTGGACCTCTCAAAGGACAAGTCGATCAACTCGATGCCACGCACCCCGGCGCACCTTTGCGAGCCATGGTGCTGGTGGACAATCCGCATCCACACAATAGCCGAGTCTTCATCCGTGGCGATGCGAATCGATTGGGTGACGAGGCTCCGCGCCAGTTTCTGACATGCTTAACGTCGGACCAACCACAGCCTTTCACTCATGGTAGCGGTCGACTGGAACTGGCTCGAGCCATCACCAGTCGAGAAAATCCTCTCACGGCGCGCGTCATGGTGAACCGCATTTGGCAACATCACTTCGGTGCCGGACTGGTGACGACTCCTGATGATTTCGGGCTGCGTTCCGAACCTCCGAGCCATCCCGAACTGCTGGACTATCTCGCATGGCGGTTCATGGAGGATGGTTGGTCAATGAAAAAAATACACCGTTTGATCATGCTGTCGAGTGTCTACCAGCAAGCCAGCGATAACCAGCATCGAAATGAGACACGGGATCCGGACAATCGGTTACTCTCAAAGTGGAATCGACGTCGGCTGGAGTTCGAAGCGATGCGGGACACGCTTCTGTTTGTGACAGGCAAACTCGACCCAGCCATCGCAGGTCGTCCGGTCGCTCTGCTGAATCCACAGCAAACGAACCAGAACTCATTTTCCAATCGCCGCACGGTCTACGGAATGATCGATCGCAACAACTTACTTCCGTTATTTGGGTACTTCGATTTTGCGAACCCGGATCTTTCCACCGCACAGCGTGATATTACCACCGTACCACAGCAGTCGCTGTTCTTTTTCAATGATCCGTTTGTCATGCAGCAGGCATGCAGTCTGGCGGCGCGCGCCGACTTTCAGCTCTTCGAGACCACGGAACAGCGAATCCAATATGTTTATCGGCAGCTATTTCAACGCGATACTACGTTGACCGAAATCGAACTGGCGAACCGGTTCTTAGCTGTTGAAGAATTGGCTAAATTGTCGCGGCAAGAAAAGTTGACGACCAATCCCACTCCTGGCGGCACTTTGCGACCCCTACGCCCCTGGGAACGTTTTGTACATATTTTATTGATGTCCAATGAACTGATGTTTGTTGATTAGCGAGTTGGTTAACCAATGGGAACCATGCTTGCCCATGAAGTGAGATTTTGAGTTGCAGCGTCGATGGCATGGATTCCAGTTGCCAAAGGAGCGTCTCAAAAACCTTGAGAAAACGCCTGTACGTTTTGCCACTTTTTGAGGCTTCTCAGGATCGGAGTGAAACCAGTCCAGATTCCGAAGAAACGTATGGCGTACTTGGGACGAAATCGCTGAAGCAGAAAACGTATGGGATACTGGGACTCAAGTCATCAAACGGTCCATTTTTAACTCGCACGACTCGACTTCGTCTCGGCGGATTATAAGGGGTAGATTTCAGAGTGACAGAGTACAGAAGTCAGCAACGCCAGAGATCGAAGCAGGGTAATTGGAACGACAGACTACTCCAACACAACACGAAAACCGCCGTAGTAGGGCCGGTAAGCAGGCGAGTTTCCGTTCCGAATCGCAGAACGAACGCTACGCGCCTCGTAGTACCACGCCCCGCCACGAAACACGCGAGAAGAGTCGCTGGTTGGACCACTTGGATCGCTGCCGGTCGAGTTCACGCAATAATCCTCGTCATAACAATCCTGGTACCATTCACAAACATTCCCGTGCGTGTCGTATAAACCGAATGCGTTCGGGTGTTTCTGACCGACACGGTGAGCGTACTTTTCGCCAATCTCGGCAGCATTGTCATCAAACCAGGCATAGTCTTTCAACTTTGATTCATCATCGCCAAAACTATACCGAGTTGTCGAAACGGCACGGCAGGCGTAATCCCACTGAGCTTCCGTGGGCAACGTATATTTTTGAATGACTGTCAGACGACCCGCGCGGCGTTCGCTCTCCGTCAGTTTGCGGCAGAACTCCACGGCATCATCCCAACTCACATAGCTAGCGGCATAATAGGAGCCTTCCTTCACGTAAGTTTTTCCATCCCATGGCTCACTGCTCATGACAGACTTCCACTGGCCCTGTGTCACTTCCGTGGTCTGCATGTAATACGGCTTCGTGATCCGCACGAGATGCTGAGGGTGTTCATCTTCGTAGCATTCCGCCTTGCTATCAAAGATTCTCGCGAATTCTTCAGCTGATGTCCCACTCCCCATCAGAAACTCACCAGCCGGAATCAACGTCAGCTTCATTCCGATGCCGTTCGTGATCAGCTTGTCACGCTCCAGCCAGACCAATTGTAAATCCACAATCCCGCTATTGATGTAAGTCACCGTTAGCCGAGACCGCCCGTTGGTCTTGTCATGAACCATCTGACGAACTTTCCAATCCATCCGTTCTGCAAGTGTGCCTGCCGTCCCATATCCATTGGCAACATTTGGACCAACTTGATCCAGAAACGCCTTGGTAAACGCACCATGCTTCCAATCATCATGCTCAAATGCCTGTCCATCCTGCGAACAGGCAAACAGAGCCGCCATCCCTTCCGGAAGATCGTCAGCTGTTAATCCCGCTCCAAACGGAAAATGCAGACGAGGCAAACGAGCAGCATTC
>DAOUPA010000501.1 GCA_030626405.1 Planctomicrobium sp. | reverse complement strand
CCACCTCCGAATCACAAGCTCGACAATTGGCCGGATATTTTCGAGGAACTCAACCGAACCGCGAAACCACCTGTCATCATCCTCAATCACGCCCGCGATGTTCACGGTGGCACGACTCCCTTTGGACCGAAAAACCATCTTGCGATTGTCGGAGAAAACCTGCACGGCTGGCCGATTGGTTTCAATGCGATGGAAGTCATCAACTCCGGGGCAACTCAAACCGATCCACGACAACTCTTTCGTGACTGGATGAACATGCTCAATGCCGGTCACCGTGTTACGCCAGTCGGAAGCAGCGATTCGCACGATGTCACTCGCTACACCGTCGGGCAAGGACGGACCTACATTCGTAGTACTGACACTAATGCTGGAAAAATCTCCGTCGACGGTGCCGTCAAGAACTTTCTCGATGGGGATGTGAATATCAGTTACGGGCTGTTCACAACACTTGACCTCCACGAGGCTGCTGCAAACGATGATCATGTCATTTTGAACATCGAAACTCAAAGTCCATACTGGATTCACCCAACAGAGGTTTCAGTCTTTGCCAACGGACGAGAAATTTTCCTTGTTCCAAACGACCAAACCGGTTCGATTTCCTGGAAAAAAAGCGTTCGCCTTCCAAAACCAAAACACGATGTCTTCTACGTTGCGATTGCCACCGGTCCTGGTATCGAGCAACCGTACTGGAGAACCGCTCTCCCGTATCAGCCCGACTCGATCAGTACAAAAACCTACGTCATCGGCTGTAGTGGTGCAAAATGGTTTGATGCCGATGGAGACGGAAAATTCACCTCCGCCAGAGAATACGCAGAACAGCTCTTTTCAGCCGCTGGAAAAGATCTTCCGAAGGCGCTGCGGCTCTTTGAAGAAGGTATGTTCGACAGTGCGGTGGGCGCACATCTCGCCCATACTTTCCGGAAAAATGGAGGCTCTCTCGCATCGAAAGAATTCCAATCCGGGATACGTTCCACCGTTCCCGGCATACGAGATGGGTTCAACGATTACCTGAGGGAATGGCGTGATAGTCAGATCGCACGCAGCACGCGTTAACAAATGCGAAAGGCAACCGTCGCCAAATCACTACTTGCTGAGTCGCACATAATCTTTGTACACGCGGTCCAGATCAACCGGGGAATCGGTCGGGCTGGAGTGAATGAAAACTCCATACCGAAGACGAAGTGATTCGCCCGGATTGACGACAACCTTGCTCGTCTCCCCTTTGTTCATAGCTTTTCGACCGAATGGATTTGCTGCGACAAAACCGTAGTTCCTAGCGTGCATCCAGCTCTTCCGAAAGTTCTCGGGATGGCAGAGGATCGTCATCCCGATCGTTTTGCCATCGACCTTTCCACTGTAATCACACCAGTCTGCTGACTGACTCCAAATCGCATCTGCCCCTTTGCGTTTGTGTGAATCGGTCAGAAGGCCGCCTTCGATTTCACTAACAGGCGTGGTCATTCGCATTCCGAGTCCCATTTCCTCTTGGTCGCCGAAATAGAATTTTCGGTCAGCAGAGAATGTCGAATCCCATTCAATCAGATAGCTGCTGTCGAGAACATGAAAGGTGCAGCGGAATCGTTCTTTGCAAATGAGTTCCCCGTTCGCTCTACGGTAATGCTTCAATTCTTCAAAACTGGCCTGTCCAGGTTGGCTCTTCAAGTTGCTGAATTTTTGATGTTCAACACGAGATTTATTTCGCCAAATATCCGCTCCATCAAGATCACCAAAGGCCATCCAAATGCCAGGGTGCATCGTCGGATGATCGGTTCGATCTTTTCCTTCAACCGGCGGATGGTTACGAGTTGCTTGAATCCCCGATGGCGTTTTGACCTGTGCAAAATACGGACGAGGAATCTGTTCGTCGGCGAAGACATATTGAGCAACCTCTGCACCGTTCACATGAACCAGCAGTCGATCCTTTTGAAACGACATCCCAACATTCGGCTTGCCTTCTTCAGCGTATGTGAACGATGAGAATAAAAATGCAAAGGAAAAAGTCGAGAAAATGATTGAGAAGGATCTATTCATAGGTTCAACATTCTTAACAATAGAAAACGAGACACACTTAAAGTGTTTCGTTGAAGTAAATGGATAAAAACGTAAAGGCACAAAGAAGCACGTTCAACTGCAGCCTCTTCCTTGCGCCTTCGCGACTTTGCGTTAAAAAACATCAGCAGATGCCTACTCACGTCCCGCTGCCGCAAAATAGTCAAGCTTCCTTTCTCTTCTCCGTGTCTCCGTGGGAAACTCACCAATGTGATCAACCAAGATCCGGAATTGACCAATGACCATCGGCACGGTACTTCCGTCCGAGCAATTCGTTTGCTTCTGAATCATTCAGTACGACTTGTTTTTGTGGATCAATCGTAAGCGAACGACCAAGTCGGACGGTCGCGTTCGCAAGATGAGCCAGTGCGGAAGAATCATGACCGATTGCGATCTCAGCGTTTGGCTTCTCACCGGACTGAATGCAATTCAAAAAGTTGACTTGATGATTCGTCGCGAGTGCAACTTCTGTCTTTACTTTGGGATTGTCGATGCGCTGGTTTTTCTCATTATAGACTTGGAGCTTGCCTCGCTTGCTAAGGAACATTTTCCCCTTCGTTCCATAAAACTCGACGCCACTGTCACAATTATTTGGGTAGTTTGTGTCCCAGATTCTCATCTCGAAAATGAGCTGCTTCCGCTGCCCGATTTGTCCATCGCCCGGCCATTCATAGGTGCAATTGATCGTATCAGGGAACTGTTGGTCATCATCGAAATAGTATTTCCCGCCGAGACCAGCGACCCGTGTCGGCAACCCTTCGACTCCAAGACCCCAGCGGGCGTAGTCGATGTCATGCACGCCATCGTTGCCAGCATCGCCCGTTCCAAAATTGTGCCACCAGTGCCAATTGTAATGCAGGCGATTTGATTGATACGGAACGTGTTCCGCAGGTCCGAGCCACAAATCGTAATCAAGTGATTGAGGTGGTTCTCCTGGTTTCGAGTGTCCGATGTTCGCCCGCCTCTGTACATTCCAGGCTTTCGCCATCAAAACGTCACCGATCATTCCCTCTTTGAGCATCTGAATCGCATTCACGATGAACGGATTCGAACGACTCTGCGTTCCATGCTGAACGGTCACTTTGTTTCGTCGAGCGGCTTCGACCAGCAATTTTCCTTCGACGAGGTTGTGGCTACACGGCTTTTCGACGTACACATGCTTACCGACATCGCACGCTAAAATCGCTGCCGGAGCGTGCCAATGATCTGGTGTTGCAATGACAACCGCATCGACGGAATCATCGCTGAGAACTTCACGGAGATCATCGGTCGATTGCCTGGAACCGATTTTATTTTTTAGCGCGTTCGCTCTGCCTTGGTCGGGATCACAAGTCCAGGCAACATCGGCGTGACCTCGAAAGCCTTCGACGAGCGATTGCGACCGACCTCCGCAGCCAATAAAGGCGATCACAGGACGTTTCTTCTCCTCAGCAGCGGCGGCAAAAACTCCAGTTTGCATTGTCACTAAGGTGGCAACCACGGGGGTGGTCGTTTTCAGAAAATCGCGACGCGTTGGTTCATTCATTTTTCGCTCCAGATTCGAATCGCTTCAATGATAGCAGAGTTGTCTGAGTCACCATGTCCCAGTTGTTCAGCAAATTCCAACATGCTGCGGTGAAGATGAGTCAACGGAAGTTGCACGTCTTCATGTCGGGCTTCATCTTCCATCAGCCTGACGTCTTTCAAGTGCTGCGACAACCGTGCCTGCGGAGCAAAGTCATTGCCAACCATTTTTTCACCCTTCGTCTGCATGACTGACGATGCAGCAGCGGTTTGCTGAAGTATCTCAAGCGTCTTAGCAGGATCGAGTCCCAATGCTTCAGCAAAACAAAGTCCCTCGGCGAGAACAGCACGATTCAGACCGAGGATAAGGTTATGTACGAGCTTGAATCGAGATGCTGAACCGACATTTCCCAGGTGAAATATTTTTGAAGAGAGTGCTGACAAGAGAGCGTCGACATCTTCTGATTGAACAATCTCAGTAGGTCCGCCAATGAAAAGTGCCGCGTCTCCTTGTTCCAACTGCTGACTCGAACCTCCAACAGTTGATTCAATGTATGTGGCGCCAACAGATGCTAACTGATTGCCGATGTCAATCATCTGTTGAGGCGCGCCGGTGGTCGTGTCGATGATAACCTGACCAGTTCGAAACTCATCAATATTTGCAGAGACCAAATCAGCGACGATTTCACTCGTTGGCAAGCTGATGAAAACAATGTCGCAACGAACCAGTACCTCACCAACACTCGTAACGGCTCCTCCTCCATTCGACTGAAAAACGTCCCGTCGTTCGGCGGCAAGATCGAATCCCACAACGGTCCACTTCACGTCGAGCAACCGCGTTGCAATCGCCGAACCGAGGAGTCCGAGTCCAATCACGCCGATGGAAGCTTGTTGTGAATTCATCAATGCCTGCGTTGATAGTAAGAACCGTAGGGCAGACATTCCTGTCTGTCAGAAACAGTGTGCCGACATTCCTTCTGCCAACAAACCTATTGTTTCCGTCTCTTGGTCTTCTTGTGTGAATTCGCTGCCAATTCCGTTTCGACACCCTTGTCACCTTGTGATTCCATCCAGGCTTCGAGGTTTTCCTTGAGCTTGTCGATCTCGCTGCCGTACTGCTTTTGATTCGCAAGATTGTTCATCTCCAGCGGATCATAGACGACGTCGTAAAATTCCAGTGGTGGTCGATGTTGGTACCTGTCGACCAGTTTCATTGCGTGCTTATCACCTGCCTTTGCAGCTTCGACCATCGATTGAAAAACATCTGATTGAGT
>DAOUPA010000446.1 GCA_030626405.1 Planctomicrobium sp. | reverse complement strand
CGCTCCCAACCGTGGGGTTTACTTGAATGAACTGACTCGACCGATCATGGTTAATATTGTCGAGCATGCCGTTGAAATGTTGGAGGAGTCCAAGGTCCAGAGTCCAGAGTCGAGGGAAGAAAAAACAACTCTCGACTCTGGACTCTCAACTCTCGTTACCTCACCTCGTATTCTCGTTGCTCACGACTGGCGATCATCTTCGCCGGACCTTGTCATCGGAGTCGTTGCGGCGCTGCGACGTTGGGGATGCGAAATCGTCGACTTGGGGCTAATCAGTCGTAGTTGTTTCGACTTTGCGATGGGACAATTCCATGCGGATCTCGGCCTGTACGTCACCGGTGGAAACGAGCCGGAAAAAGTGAACGGCCTCGACATCATCGGCTCCACCGGGATCGAATGGGGCCATCCAGGTCGATTGTCCGAACTCCAAAATCGACTTGACCAACCAGCAAATCGGTCTCGCCGTCAGGCCGGAAATTATCAGGCGATCCCGGTCCAGGAGATGTACGAATCACAATCGGCTACGCAATTCGTCGGCATCAATTCATTGAGAATCGCACTGGCATGCGGGGAACCGATGACAATGCAAATTCTTGGTTCGTCTCTTCTCGACCAGGGATGTGAAGTACAGTTTATGAACTGTAACTTCTCCGCGCCGGACTTTCGAAAACAAATCGAACAATTTCGCAACGCGATGCGCGACAGTCATGTCGACGTCGGCTTCCTCATCCGCCCGAACGGACAATCGACGTTGGTCTTTGACGAACGCGCCAAGCAACTGACGACGGCAGCACTGCTAAACTTGCTGTCTTCCCAAGGCAGTTCAAGGCACATCCTGAAGCCAACGCAGTCGGTCGAAGAACTTCTGATTCAAATGAAGCAAGCTTCCGGCGCCATCGCGACCGACAATGCTGGTCGTTTCTGGTTCACCGATCACAATCCGAAATGCGATACAATGAACGTTGTCTCGCGAATCCTCAAGGCGATGATGAACACTGACTGGCCGCTGTCAGCGATGGGGAAAGAGTCCAAGGTCTAGTGGTAGGCTGTGGTGAAGTACGCGAGTCCCAGTGTTGGTGGGTTGCGCAATTCACCGTGAGAACATGGTGCAATTTGGATTACAATTCAGTTCGCGTACGTAACCCACTATTAATCAGGCTTCACCCACCCTACATCCTTCCTACGAATGATCAGCAAACACGGCCTTCATTTTCTTTAATCCGATTTCAAGAACCTCTTTCGGATCTTGCTTCCAGTAGTCTTTATTAAAGAGCTCCAAGGAAGCGGCGCCACTAAAGCCGATGGCATTAAGCATGCCGATAATCTCTTTCCAGGGAGCGACACCATCACCTGGGTAGACTCGATGTGAGTCGTTCATTTCCAGCCGCGGCGGAGTTGCTGGATAGTCGTTGAAGTGGAAGCAATGAATCGCAGCGCCGTTGATCAGTCCTAAGCCATCAAACGCGGAGCCGCCTCGGTAGATGTGATAGACATCCGGAAGAATACAAGCATCGGGATGACCGCTTTCAACGGCGACAAACACAGCTTCGCCAAGTCGCGAGAGATTTTTAGACGGTCCCCAAATTTCGACTTGTGGAGTCACTCCAGTTTCTCGTCCCAGGTCAAGAATTGTGTGATAGCGTTTGGCAGCCGCGAGAAGATCAATTTCAGGAGCATCTTTGCCGTGCATCCCGACAGGCGGAGCCGCGATATGCGTTCCGCCAATTTGGTGAACCAGATCCATGTCTCGCTTCATCTGTTCGAGACCTTTTTCGCGTTCAGCATCGTCGTCGGAGACCCAACGCGCGAACCCGATGGCGCTTTCAACGCGCATCCCATGGTCAGCGATTTTCTTTTTCAGGTCTGAAAGAGATTTGCCGGACTTCTTGTAGATATCAATCTCACGAATCCAGGGTTCGATGCCCTCGTAACCAACTTCAGCAGCGAGGTCGACGATGACATTCAACCCCAATTTCTTCTCACGAATCGTACTCGTGTTCAGACAGAACCGAACTCTTGCCTGCTTCGGTGTCGAAGTGCGATTCTCGCCCGCTTTTAAAGAACCAGATGCCAGGCTTCCCAAAGCGGCGGCACTTGTGGCTGCCAGTACGTCACGTCGATTCAAGTTCATCATTGTTCCTGTTGTCATGTTGTGGAGTCATGCGATGCAAACTCCGGAAGGTTGCGCGAATTGTAACTGCAATTCAAAGAAGTTGCAGCACCGGCGAAAGTCGAGAAGCAAACAGCCCTGCGATACTCACATCGCAATCACAGAATTGCTACCATCGTTCTCAATGCTCTCTGCAAACCAACTCATTTCCGTTGCATCTCCAAATGAGAATCGTGTCGACTATGTCCTCTCTGAAACATTTATTCACTCCGTTGATTTTGATCCTCTTCGCTTTGCCCGTCGCGGCTGAAGAAGCACCTCCGCGCCCAAACATTCTTTGGATTTCGGCGGAAGACATTAGTGCTCACCTGGGCTGCTATAACGATCCACATGCGATCACTCCGCACCTGGACCAACTCTCGACCGAAGGTATTCGCTACACACATGCGTTTACGACCGCCGGAGTTTGTGCGCCTTGTCGAAGTGGAATTATCACTGGAATGTATCAGACCACGCTTGGTACGCAGCACATGCGTGGGCAGGCGAAACTGCCGGAGCAAATTCGTCCGTTTCCGATCTACCTTAGGCAAGCAGGCTACTACTGCACCAACAATTCAAAACAGGACTATCAATTCAAAACTCCCAAAGGAACTTGGGATGTTTCGAGTGGAAAAGCACACTGGCGAAATCGGACGGACAAAAACAAACCGTTCTTTGCCGTCTTTAATTTTACAGGTTGCCACGAAAGCGGGATTGCGTCCGAAAGCAAATACAAATCGGTGACGAAGAATCTGACGCCGCAGCAGCGGCAAGACGCCAACGCCTTGACGACGTTTCCGCCGTATTACCCGGAGTCGCCGATAGCTCGCGAAGACTGGAAACGGAATTACGAATTGATCACTGCGATGGATGCCTGGGCAGGAAAACTGATTCAGCAGCTCAAAGACGATGAGCTGTACGAAGAGACGATTATCGTCTACTGGTCTGACCATGGGGTCGGACTGCCGCGGGCGAAACGCTGGCTCTACGATTCCGGAACCCGAATTCCGCTGATCGTTCGCATTCCAGAGAAGTACCGCGTGGACGGTCAAGGAGTGCCAGGGGAAGTGTCCAACCGGCTGGTTAGTTCTATCGATTTCGGGCCGACCGTTTTGAATCTGGCAGGTCTCGAAGTTCCTGATCACGTTCAAGGCGAGGCATTCTTAGGACGCCACTTGCCGCAGGCTCGTAAGTATGTCTATGGAGCGCGGGACCGCATGGATGAGCGGTACGACATCATCCGCATGGTCCGCGACCATCGTTTTCAGTACATCCGCAACTACGAGCCGCTGAAAACTTTTTACCAATACATGAATACGGCAGAGAAAGGGGCCACGATGGCGGTCCTTCGGAAACGTCACGAAGCCGGGAAACTTCGCCCGGCTGCGGATGCCTACTTCGCACCGACGAAACCGGTCGAGGAACTCTACGATTGCGAAGCCGATCCGCACGAGTTGAAGAATATCGCGAACGATCCGCAGTATGCTGAGAAGTTAAGGGAATTGCGTACAGCGCATTTGACCTGGGTGAAGGAGACGCGCGATCTTGGTCTTGTCGCGGAACCGATTCTCCTTGAGCGAGAGAAAGTCATCGGTCATCGATATGGCATCCTCCGTGGTCCACAAGCCGATGCCGCCGCGAATCGCTTAGCCGATACGGCAGCGCTGGCATCGTCAGGACCACAGGCAACCAACGACTTATTAAAAGCACTTGATGACGACGACTCCGCCGTTCGTTACTGGGGAGCGACAGGTTTAGGGAACATCGGCAATCCGGCAAAGCAAGCGAGCGATGAATTGAAACGTGTTCTACTGAAAGACGATTCTCCAGTCGTGCAGATCGCCGCCGCTCGCGCATTATGCCGCATGGGACAACCGCAACCGGCTTTGCCAGTCCTTGTGAAGCATTTAAGAAACGGCGAACAATGGGAACGCCTCCACGCCGCGATTGTCCTCGACGAAATCGAAGATCAAGCCCGACCAGTCACCCAACAAATGCACGCCGCTTTGAAGCCACGACCTGACCTGTACGCAAACGGAAAGTACGTCGTCCGCGTGATCAACCGAGCACTCAATCAACTCGAAGGAACATCACGACAAGTTCCATAAAACGTTGCAGTGAGTGGGTGAAGTTCGTCGATCATCGGCTTGCTCCCCCGGTGAAAATTTCGCGAAGGTAGATATTGCGGAACCAGATCAAGTTGCTGTGGTTCTGTAATTCAATCGATTCACGCGCGTAGATCGGTTGGGCGCGATCCCAGAAGTTTTCCATCACAACATCGTCCACGACGAGTTTGCCATTGAGCTTGACCGTAACACGTTTGCCGACCATGCGAATGAAGAAGGTGTTCCATTCACCAACGGGTTTATCCGCTTTCACAAGCGGGAAACGCGGGTTCTTCTTATTATTCCAGATCGCGCCAGATCCTTGATCAGCACCGTTCTTCCAATAGTCCTGAAAGCTCGTGTCCCAGATCTGAATCTGAGGCGAGCCTCGCAAATAAATCCCGGTGTCACCTGCCTTGAGAATTTTCCAGTCGATGTACAATTCAAAGTCGCCATATTCCTTTGAGGTGCAAAGATTCAAGGTTGTGTTCTTGCCTTCGCCGTCGAATTCCAAGGCACCGTCAACGACCTTCCAGTGTTTGCGCATCCTCTGGTCGGCTTCTTTTTGCGCCACGGCAAGTTCCGTGGCGGACATCTGAGCGCGCATCTCAGGGTTTCCGACCAGCCCTTTCCAGCCGCTCATGTTCTTTCCATTAAACAAGGCCGTAAAACCCTCTGGTGGGAGAGGCTCGGCGTTTTCTTGCGCAGGAACAGAGCCTACACACACCAGCGTCCCCAGCAAGAGCGTCAGTACGGAACGAGTCAGAGCAAGTTTGGTATTCATGAATGATCGCCGATTAAAGCAACGGTAGTGAAAGTAGATTGGGTGCAGCGGAGCGGAACCCAACAAACGAGTGTGGCATTCATCAATGGTGGGTTACGTTCTCGATATTCGCGGTGAGCAACGAACCGGAAGGATTCGCGCTTGCTTGTGCCATCCATCTCCCACTCGCAATGAACGAACTTCACCCACCCTACTCAGTTGGAGACAAGAAGGAAATCAAAACGCCGAAGTGATTTGCCCGATGGCTTCGAGTGTTTGGTCAATGTCGTCTGACGTGGTGAACGATCCGAAGCTGAAGCGGACGGTGCCGCCAATGGCTTTGGTACCGAGGGCTGCGTGGCTTCTCGGTGCGCAGTGAAGACCAGCACGCGTTTCGATGCTGAAGTGTTGGTCGAGTAAGGAACTGAACACTTGCGGTTCCAGTCGGCTCGCATTGATGCTGACCAATCCGACGCGGTGAATCGACTTGCCCGCCAGATAGATTTCGATTTCTGGAAGTGACCGTAGTCCTTCAATGAATTGCTG
>DAOUPA010000124.1 GCA_030626405.1 Planctomicrobium sp. | reverse complement strand
CCGCCGATATCGATTTGCTCAATCGCTTCTTCGACGGAAACTCCCTCTTTCGCAATCGTTTGCTCGAACGGATACAGATTCACAACGACCAATTCGAACGGAACGATTCCATGCTCTGCAATGGCAGCGGCATCGTCTGGCAGATCAGGGCGTCCGAGGATGGCTCCATGCACTCGCGGATGGAGGGTTTTGACTCGTCCACCCATAATTTCCGGGAATTCGGTATAGCTGGAAACGTCGATGACGTTGATTCCCTGCGCTTTGAGAAACTTCGCCGTCCCGCCAGTCGAGAGGATCTCAAACCCAACGCCAACAAGACCTTTCGCAAACGGTCCCAGACCGGTTTTGTCACTGACAGAAATCAAAGCTCGACGTGCTGCACGGCTCATTGTTGTTCGTTAAGAGTTGAGGGTTAAACGTTCAGAAAAGATGTTGTGGAGTAGGTGAAGATCGACTCGGAGACATCCAAGCGGCACACGTTACCGGAGCGAGACAATGGATGCAAATCTCTGTACTGACGCACAGTTGAAATGCTGGTGGAACCGATATTTTTGTGGTACTCAGGATATATAGAAATCACCAATCCAGCTGGACGTATCACTTGCTGATCACCACGATATCGCCTGCAGAAGTTTCTACTCAGCAAGCAAATGTCGGAATAAATGAATGTGGCAACGGATCGATAAAGCTCTTTATCAGCAACTGACGGATAAAGTTTTTGAGGCCGCTTCTAAAGTCTTCTCGGAATGCCAACGTCAAGCACCAGACGAATCGTTCTATGGATTCGCGTTTCTTCCAGATTGTGATGTGACCAGTTTTTACTGGACCGCCTCTTCCGAGGAATCATTACATGGAACGTCTGAGAAATGGCTCGAAAAGACGAACAAAAAGTTCCCTGAGCAAAACTACACGATGAACGTCGCACTGAATCTCTATCGCTACGAAGTCGCAGACTGGACCTACCACGACAGTTGGCTCCGAGAGTCAAGTGAAGATACCCAACAAGTTCGACAGGCGTACCTGGATGCCGGGCAGGCGCTACACGAGATCTGGGAGTCGTTCGAACAGATTCCGATGAGTGAAGAGGCGAGGTTCCGTCGGTCGGATTCCATTCGCAAGAAATGTCTGAAAGCGATTGTCAAAGGTCTTCAACAATTTGACCAACAATACAAATGGTCTCCAATCGACCGCAACAAATTCATCCTGCTGATCTACATCACAGACCCTGACAACCCCAGAGAAATCGCAAAAATCGCCCGCCAGCTCAATCCTTCGCCGTCGTACAAAGTTTTTCGGAAGCAATATCAAATCGGTTAGAGAAACAGACGAATTAAGCCGCCTCGTTGAGGGCTTGAATTCGGCCTTCGCTGAGGCGGACGATGCGTTGGGCTTGCTGGGCGATGTTGTCGTCGTGCGTGACCATGATGATCGTCAGCTTGGACTCTTCGTTGAGTTTGTGAAGCAGAGTCATAATTTCTCCGCCGGATTGGGAATCGAGGTTGCCTGTCGGTTCGTCGGCGAGTAGGACGCTTGGGTTACCGATGAGCGCGCGTGCAATCGCGGCTCTCTGCATTTCTCCACCAGAGAGTTCAGAAGGCTTGTGCTTGAGGCGATGATCCAGCCCCACTTGCTTTGTGATTTCCTTGGCCATTTCGCGGAACTCAGATCTGCGTTTCCAGTAGTCCCACGCGGAGTGACGAATCATTAAAGGTGAGAGCACATTTTCAAGGAGCGTGAGTTCCGGTAACAGGTGATAAAACTGAAACACAAATCCAAAAACATGATTGTGGAGTTTGTCTCGGGTCGTGGCCGGAAGATTGTCAATGCGGTTGCCATCGAGCCAGACTTCTCCAACATCCGGGTCGTCGAGGAGTCCGAGCAAGTGCATGAGCGTACTCTTGCCGGACCCAGATTGACCGACAATCGAAAGAAATTCTCCACGTTCAATTTTCACATCGACGCCGCGTAGAACAGGGATTTTGTGTTCGCCCTTCTGATACGCTTTATCGAGTGCCTTCGCGCAGAGATGAATTGGTGTGTTCATGGGAATTGTCGACGGTTGAGACATAGTGTACTCATCTTGAGGGGTCTCGCTGCCGAAAATCCTGTCGGCAACTTAGAGCGACAGAGATTTACTCGTAACGCAATGCTTGGACGGGATGGAGGCTCGCCGCTCGCCGAGCCGGCATGACACTCGCCAGCACTGCAATAATGATGGAACCCAATGCAACCCAAATCACAGTCGAAGGGTGAACAATTGTGGGAATTTCACGGAAGTAGTAAATCGCTTCATCGAAAACTTTGCGTCCTGTCATCAGTGACAGGAGTTTTTCGATTTCGTTGATATATCTGACGAAGAGAAGCCCCAGAACCACTCCTACGCTGCTCCCGACAACACCAAGTGCGAGTCCGTATGAGAGGAAGATGACCATCACTCCTCGTGAGCTTGCTCCCAGAGCTTTAAGGATGCCAATATCGCGAGTCTTTTCGACAACGATCATGTAAAAGATCGCGAGAATTCCAAACCCGGCAACGGCAATAATCAAGAACAACAACACGTTCAGAATTGCGGACTCCATCGCAACCGCTTCGAGCAGCGGTCCCTGCTTTTCTTCCCACGTGCGAACCTGATACGTACCTGGTTCAAGTCCTGACCGTAACTGCCGAACGACCTCGCCAGCATCGTTGTAGTTTTTGAGTTTGATCTGAAGCGAAGTCACCGATCCATTTTTCCAATCCAGATTCTCTTCCGGCCTCGCCGGATCTGGAGAAAAGAGCATGCCTCGTGCGAGTTGGAGCTGTTCGAGATTGCAATAGACAAGGTTTGAATCGTATTCACTCATGCCACTTTTGAAGACGTCAGTGACTGTCGCTTTGAAGTTGGCAGGTTCTGGCTTTCCGGCCTTAATCGTTGTGAGGTTCACATCTTGTCCAGGTTTGACCATGTACATAATGTGCGTCTTTCCGGTCGCCTTGTCTTTGTATGGAAAGCTAACAAGCCCGGCACCAAGGTAAACACGCCCAAAGAGAGGGTCTGTTGGATCGTGTTTTTTGACTGGTCCCTGATTCGCGAATGGATCTTCGAATTGCGGCATCGCTGGTTGCGTGGAAACAGGTGCCACTGTGTTGCTTTGAACCGTGTCGAATTTCGGAATTTCGTTTTGCTCTGTTCCGGAAACGGTCTGAAATGGATCGTCGTGGACTGGGAATTCTGTCGATTCAATGACCACGGTTCGCTGAACGTTTGATCCCTGCGCAATGGGAGTTTTAGGCGAAGAAGTCTCACTATATTGATAATCGTACTGCTCTTTGAATTGCTCCCATTCCACCCACTCCTCCCGAACTTTCTTAGCTTCGTCGGTGAGTTCCCAGTCGAGAGGGTCGTTCATGTCTCTCTGGGTCTGCCCGTTTTCATCAAGTTCCGTGCGACTGAGCATGTGACCGGCAAACGGGCTGACTTGATTCTTCCCCTGCGGGTCGATTCCGATCAAGGTGACAGGCCTGTAAACGGTTTGTCCTGCCCAGTCGAAACTAATCATTCCGTAGATCTCGACGCTAGGCGTCATCGCCTCGATGTACCCACCTGCGAGTTCTTCGACTGTTGCCATCAAAGCTCGGGGGTCGTCGGTCCCATCCGTGCTTGTGGTTTCGATCATCACGTCTGAAAGAATGGCGTGAATCCGATCCTTCATCTGGCTGCTAAAGCCAGACATGACACTATTTACAACAATCATCGTAGCGACACCTAGTGTCACACTGATGATGCTCGCCAAGGCGATATACCGAGTCCGTAGATATCGATTCGCCAGTAAAAACTTATACATTCGCACTCCTTTGCGGTCGGCAACCGGCCGATTTCGCCGGAGTTTAGCGCAGAAGTGAAACTGAGTCGAGCCGAGTTTTTGACGCAGCGACCACTCGGAAGGGACCGCGTAAGTGAATATTCTGCAAGTAGTTACGGAACGCTCTCGAAAGTAATCCCATGCGACTCGATTGATCGGACAACTGCAGGGATAGCTAAACTGCTCACAATTGCGATGAAACTCCACCCAATGAGAAGGCTCTTTGTGCCCCAGGTGTTTCCGAATGTAGAGTAAAACTTGAACTCCTCGTCGGAAGTCAAAAATCGCAGCATCCCGCCTATTGAAATGAGCATGGCAATGATGAAAACAACAAATTTCAACGCACCCAATGAACTTGCCGTCGAGAATGAAAGGGAGGCATTCCAGAGCAGCAACAGCCCGGTCGCTCCAAAAGTGAGCGTTAATGACATGACACCCACTAACGGAACCAGCCTGATGCGCTGGATCTGGCTTGATTCAACCTGTTCTAGATGCAGGCAAAAGAGAGTCAACGCGGCAAGGTGAGTGCAGCTTGTGAGCAGGACAATTGAAGTGCCTGATTCTGGAATCGTGACAAAGCTCAACAGAGTCATTTGCTGACTCAAGATGACCAGTCGGCTCAAGCGCCTCGCTCGGTTTGTCTTGGCGAATAGCAGCAATGAGGAGTACACGAATCCCAGCAAAGCAGGGAGCACCAAGATGTTGGCGGTACTGCCCCAGCTTTCTGGATCTGGCTGAATGAGAAGAAAGTAAAGCAGTAACAGAGCAAGCTTGGCAATGGCGATTGACCAGAGACGTGGTTGCAGCGGGCTACGCTCGATGAATCGGGCGAACGCACCATGAAACGGAACGATACCGCCGAGCAGACTGACTCCGATCAAAATCGAAATCGTCGGGAGCAGTTGATATTGCTTCCAGACGAAACCGGCAGCGGGATGTTGATGCGAAGACCTTTCGAGAAGTTGAACGAGATCCGAAAGAATTGTCGTGCTTGCTCCTGGAAGTCCATGCGGTGCCGCCCGCACAATCGCAGCAGTGGCAACCATCCAAGCAAGCCCAGAAAAAATGCAAAACCAACCAGCCGTGTAGAAGCGAAAGCAATGGGCTGGTTGACTCTGATTTCGAACGAGAAAACCGAAGCTAAGTGTGATCATTGCCGCAGCGGTGAATAGAGACATCACATCGTTGGCGATGACAAGCATTGATGATCCTGTGAGGAGAAACATCGATGCAGTTGGTGAGAATCGCTGGTCAGGCGCTGTCAGTCTGCAACAGGTGATGTGAATCAACGGCAGAAGAACCAGTACTGGCAACCGGAGGAAGTCGAACCGAAACGCGATGGCAGTCAGAAATTCATTACGGATCGAGCCACCTGGAAGTCGCATCGACCATTCGATTACGCCGCCTCCCTCGCCACCTTGTTGCCATAAAATCCACCCCAGGATGCCCCAGCAAAGGGCAAAGATCGCCGCGAAGATTGAAGTCGAACGCCTTGCGACCTCCGGTCGATTCATCAAGAACAGCGCAGTCAAGCTGCCCAGGAAGTGCAACAGCAAAATATTGATCAGTAGGTACGAATGGAATTGTTGCACGTTTTTGAACAGTGAAGGCAGAGCGGATTCTGTGTGGACTTTAGTGAGTAAGAAGTGAATTCACCACAGCCACCCAGTTACCCCCACTTATTCACATGTAAGAGAACAAGGGTCAGCACGAAGCAGCGGCTGAATCAGTTGCGTGCTCACCAGAAAAACTAGTGTTTTATCAAAAGGGTGAGATCGTTTGACCTTTCCCTTCTCCGTGTCCTCTGTGTCCCTGTGTTTCCATTCTGCTTGACCATGAACTGCAGGAAGAACCACCCACAAAAAAGCCCGAGGATTTCTCCTCGGGCTTCGTTTCTTGAAAATCGCTGGTTCGGAATTACTTCTTCGCCAAACGTTCTTCTTTTTCTTTGCGTCGGCGTTCGACAACATCCGCCTGGATGCCGCGAGGCACCTGGCTGTAACGGGCGAATTCCATACTGAAACCGCCTTTACCCTGCGTCATTGAACGCAGTTCGTTCGCATAATCGAACATGTTCGCCAGCGGAACTTCCGCGATGATGTAACAGGTTCCTTCGCGAGTCTCCGCGGAATTCACGAGTCCGCGTTTACTCGAAATGTGGCCTGTCACCGATCCCTGATACTCATCGGGAATTTCGACTTCGAGCAACATGATCGGCTCAAGCAATGCGACAGATGCCTTTTGAAGTGCATCACGAATTGCCAGCCAACCACACGTTTCGAATGCCTTTTCCGAAGAGTCGACATCGTGATAGCTACCATCGTCGAGGTCGATTTCCAGATAAACAACTTCAGACTCAATAAGCGGTCCTTTGACCAAGGCGCGTTTGAATCCAGCAGCAGCGGCAGGGATGTATTGACTTGGAATACGCCCCTGGCTGATGTTGTTGTTGAAGATGTAATCTTCTTCTGCTCCTTCGGAAAGTGCTTTCAACTTCCCAACCACATGAGCATACTGACCGGAACCCCCGGTTTGCTTTTTGTGCTTGTAGTTGAAATCAAAGTCCTTCGTTGGCATTTCCTTGTAGGCAACTTTCGGTTCACCGATCGTCACTTCACAACGATATTCTCGCTTGATGCGTTCGATGTAAACTTCAAGGTGCAACTGACCCATGCCAGCGATAATCGTTTCGTTGGTCTCTGGGTCACTACTAACGTGGAAAGTCGGATCTTCGCGTCGGAAACGCTCCAGAGCTTTTCCAAGGCGATCCGCGCCTTCTCGGTCAGTCGGTTCCACCGAGAGGCGAATCACTGGCTCTGGAACAAAAATGTTTTCCAGTGACAATGTCGCACCATCTCCGCAGAACGTATCCCCTGACGCACAGTCGATACCAACAACAGCAAAAATATCTCCGGCGTCTGCCGAATCGATATCTTGGCGGTCGTTGGAGTGCATTCGGACGAGCCGTCCAAACCGAACTTTCTGACCAGTACGAGGATTCAAATAACTCTCGCCTTTGGTCACTTTCCCTTGATAAACGCGAACATAAGTCAACTGTCCGAACTGTTCCATGACCGTCTTGAATGCCATGCAAACGAGCGGATCTTCAGTGGAACTGGAAAGTGTGACACGAATCGATTCGTTCTCTTTCAGTTCTCCTGCCTTGACCGCTTTCTCAGTGGCATCAACATCGACAGCAGTGTTCTCGACATCCGATGGACACGGCAAGTAGTGATTGACGGCATCAAGAAGTTCCTGGACTCCTTTATTCTTGAACGCAGTTCCGCACATCACGGCGGTGATGTCCTGAGTCAGCGTTGTCGCACGAATGACTTCGCGAATTTTGTCCGGCGAGACTTCCGTTTCTTCGAGCAATGCTTCCATCAACTCGTCGTCGAACATGGACAAGGCATCAAGCATTGAATCGCGGTACTCTTTCGCCTGTTCTTGATACTCGGCAGGAATGTCGCCGCGATTCACATCGACACCTTCTTCACCGGTAAAGGTGACGGCTTTCATATCGACGAGGTCGATCACACCTTCAAAGTCGTTTGCAGAACCAATCGGAATCTGGATCGGAACAGCGTTGACTTTGAGTTTATCTTTCACCTGACTTGCAACACTAAAGAAATCCGCACCGGTGCGGTCCATCTTATTGACGAACGCAATGCGCGGAACTTTGTATCGTTTCATCTGGCGGTCGACAGTCAGCGACTGACTTTGCACGCCACCGACCGAACAAAGAACAAGGATCGCTCCGTCGAGAACACGCAACGAACGTTCCACTTCCACGGTAAAATCGACGTGACCCGGCGTGTCGATCACGTTGACGGTGTACCCGTCCCACTCGACTTGAGTCGCGGCTGAGGTAATCGTGATTCCACGTTCTTTTTCAAGTTCCATGTGGTCCATCGTGGCTCCATCGCCACCGCCACGAACTTCTTCAATTTTGTGAATTCGCCCGGAGTAATACAAAATCCGCTCGGTCAGAGTCGTCTTTCCAGAGTCGATGTGAGCGGAGATTCCAATGTTACGTACTTTTTTGAGGTTCATGGTCATACCACGGTTAAAAGAAAGGAAGGTGAGTAAACGTTGTCTTGTTGAAGAAGGAGATTCGATCTTCGGAAGAGTGTGGAACTGTTCACCTCGCGAAAATGATCTGCGAGAGATGTTTCGAACTCGACCGTGAATAAAAACCTTCGGTGGGATAGATAGAAGACGCGAGGGTGGTCCTCGATGGTGATTGATCGCAAGACCTCAAGCGTGAGATCTTCTAGACTTAACGTCACATTCAATCATGCAATCCTCGGAGCATCTTTCAGTCATTTGTAATGACCAAAAAGAGCCGAGATTATCCTCGAACTGCTCGAATAGGGTTTTGCATGATGAATGACTCCGTCATCGTGAAAGGTTTCCGAAACCTTGTCAAAATGGGGTCCAACCTATGGAAGGACCAAAAGTGATGTGAACTCCTTCGTGAAGTTCTCTTTTGAGACACTGTGGTGAGTTGGCTCAATAATGATTCAGGACACTTTGGTTCGTCGAAATGTTCGAAGAATTTATAGTCCTTGATCGACTTCACCCAACTGCGTGCGCGGATGGTATCGGTGTTTCCGTCTGGAGGAAAGAGGAAAAATAGTAAATTTTGACTGATTTCTCCTGAAAACAGCTAAGTTGTGGTCAATTCTAAGCAGATATTGACCACAGAGTTTCAGATTTCCATCAGTGGCACAGACATTCCTGCCTGTGCAAACCACTCTGCCACTAACAAACTGACAAAATTTCTGTGCCACTGCCCTCTTTCGTCTATTTCGCTTCCTCCTTGGTTTCCTTCTTCTCCTCCGCGACAACGCTGATGAAAACGGGACCGCTCGAATAGGTCGCCTTCATCACGAAATTCAGGGAGACATTTGCCATCACCGAGCATTGCTGTCGGGCCACGGCAGGCGCATCTTTCGCTGCGGTGATCATCAAATGACCGGCGGTTTCTTTTCCGGTGAGCAGAGTTTTGCTTTTCTTTCCGTCGATGGTCACTCCCTTCGGAAGCGTGATCGCATACTTGCTCGACAAGTGTTGAAATAGCATATCAAGCGTTACGTTCTTGTCGAAACCTTCGGCGCGTTCAATCGTTACTCCGATCTTGGCGGACTCCCCCGGCTTGAGTGACAACTCTGTTAGGTCCAACTTGATGCTGCGCAAGTCAGAAGGTGCTCCGACTGCGACCGTGTGCATTTCGACCGGCCAGTGGTTTCGGCCTCCACCTGGCATGTAGGTTTCCTGCATTGACTGCGCAACGACCGCAAGTTCTTGCGACTCTTCGCCAACGGTCGCGGTCCCGCGAATCGAAATGTTCGCCGCCAAGCGTGGTGCGTCGGCGGCTGCTTCCAAAATGATGCAGCCATCCTGACCGTCTGCGAGAATCCTTCCGCAGTGGGCAGTCACGCCTTCTGGCAGGTTTTCCACCAAGAGAACAACTTCACCGGTGAAGCCGTTCTTCCTCACGGCTCTCACGAAGATCGCACCTGACGTTCCAGGTGTCAATTGAGTTTTGTCAGAGTCCAAAACCAGTTCGAAGTACGGCTCCGAGCGTGTTGCCGTGAGGAAGTACGTGAATGCTTCCCCACCGCGCAGGTGAACATCACGGATGTTAATCGAGTAATCCCCGTCCGCCGGTGCTGCCCAGTTCTCGATCATCGAATCCTGATACGTCCGCTTTCCCCAAGTGCGGAGGTCGTCGTTCTCCTTTAGCGATTTGCCATCTTTATTCGTGATCCAGAGAATTGGGTCGATTGCTGAATTGAGTCTCCGGGCAACAACTTCAAATGAGAACGTCTCTCCTTTCATTGCAGAAAATTGAAACGTGTCGATGTCCGCTTCCTGTTCGATCTGACCAGCGATCCCACTCGGAATTTCAATTATTTGAACCGTTGAACCTTCCGTCTCCGAGATCAATTGTTCCCCAATAACCGGAAGATCGCTAACGTACATTCGGACCGGATTGAAACGACCACTTTCCCGAGGCAACTGAACTTCATTCATTCCGAGAGCGATTCCTTCCGGAGCCTGCCACTCTACGACTTGATCGTCGCCGAGGTTCGCGCCGATCAATTTCACAGAAGTCGCCTTCCCTCGCTGCACTGCAAGCGGGTGAATCGTCCCGACATACGGTTGATCGCTCACCTCAATCACATACTGCCAGTAGCGATTGCCTTGATACCGCGCATCGCGAACTTCAACGTAATAGTCCCCGGCAGCGGTAAAAGTGTGGCTCAGATACGGATCGGCGGCGTAGACGTTATCCGCCGCAGCAACGGTTGATCCAGACTCATTGCGAATCGTAATGATCGGGTCGACATGTGCTTGCAGATCATGAATTTTGTCCTGCAATCGCATCGCGAGTGTGTAGAAAGTGAGCGTTTGCGGCGCATCGAGATGAAACTTGAACAGGTCGACGTCCTCACGAGCTTCCACAGCTCCACAAATCGCCGCTGGGACGGTGACTGCCGTCGCGGTTTCGAGTGTGTCGTTCTTGGCGGTTTCATAAACAACCGGCTGCCGAGTGATGACCAGTTGCCCCAGTGTACTCGCTCCAGTTGGCCCAATGATTCGGAAGTCGCGGACACCTTCGGAAGCTTCTTTCGTAATGTTGAATCGAACCTTGATTTTCGTCAGGGATGGCTGCTTCCCTTTCTTATCGAGTTCCATCGGCGTGATGATTTCACCTGTCACACCTTCGCCAGAGACAAGAACACGATCAAACCCGAACATGCTGTATCGGGATTCGAGTTCATGTTCCGATGTCTGACCAAGTTGAGCCGCCGCCGGCTTCAAACTCATCAACATCGGATATGCCGTTTGAGCCGCAACAATTCCAGGGAGCAAACAGGTCAAGGACAAACAACAGGCAAGACGAAACATGGCAAGACTCGGCAGGACAAAGGCAGGCAGGAGCCTCTAACCTATCCTCCACAGGAACTCTTTTCAAGATTCGTTGCCACGCCGAGGCAAATCAGCGGTTGTTTTATGAAGTTGCTTCGATAAAAATGGCATCGTAGGGTGGGTGAGGTTCGCGTGTCCTGGAATTGGTGGGTGATGCATGTCCGGCTGAATTCGCCGTGCAGGTTGGACCACAATTCCGTCCGCGTACGTAACCCACCATTCCCCAAATCATTCAGTCAGGCCTTCAATGAAATCATTGACACAAGAACTATGGATGGAAGTCCCGCAACGCCGAGCGATTGTTTCGATTCATAACGATGTCGAACAATTGGTCGCTGAAAGTGGAGTTTCCCAAGGTCTTATTCTGATAAATGCGATGCACATCACTGCATCTGTTTTCATCAATGACAATGAGTCAGGCTTGCACGCGGATTATGATCGGTGGCTGGAAGAACTCGTTCCGTTTGACCCCGGTAGTGATCCAGCATCCGGTGGTTACCTTCACAACCGAACCGGCGAAGACAACGCCGATGCCCACCACAAACGCCAAATCATGGGCCGTGAAGTCGTCGTCGCAATCACCGACGGCAAACTCCACCTCGGACCGTGGGAGCATATTTTTTACTATGAGTTTGATGGCAAGCGGCGGAAACGGGTCTTGGTCAAGATCATTGGGGAGTGAGATGGAATGAACTATGCCGAAATCCTCTTTCAGCTTACGTCCCTGACGGACAAACAGTTCGCCGAGATCTTTTATGAGGCCGTTGCGGATCGCGATACGTCCGATGTCGAGGGCGAAAATGGACACTATGTTCTTGCAGAGACGAGCCAAATCCCGGGTGAGGAGCGCGACACGGTCTTTGTTGCCGTGCCCGACCCGAAACAATATTCGGAGGGATGGGCCGACGATTCTCCAACCTGCCAAACGGGCCAATGCGTCGAGTGCAGTTCGTGGGTCAGGTGCATCGCGAAACATGCGAAATGTCCAATTTGCGGCGCGAACGTGTACTGCACCTGATTGCACATTCACCGTTACGATTATGACCACCCCTCCGTCACACCGGACACGACGAAGGGCAGTGTGTAATGCGATATATTTTGTGAATGCGATGCATATCACAGCTAGCGTTTTCATCAACGACAACGAGTCGGAATTGCACGCGGACTATGATCGGTGGCTGGAAGAACTCGTTCCGTTCGATTCCAGAACTGATCCAACATCCGGCGACTACCTTCACAACCGCACCGGTGAAGACAACGCCGATGCCCACCACAAAAGACAAATCATGGGCCCTACGATTGATTCATGGAGGGGTGCTTAGGTCATCTGCTAGCGAAGGGAGCTTATTGACGTATTTGCCGCCCGTGGTCGACGGAGTCAAGATTCTTCGCAAATTCGTCTACGAACCTGTCTTCTTAAGCAGTCCGCGAACCTGCATCCAGCTTTCGGCTCTCTTGGGCCAGGTATGGACGTTCGCGCCTTTGACTTTTCGCAGTCCGTAGCCGTGACCGCCGCTTTCATAGATGTGAAGTTCTGCCAGGAGTCCGAGTCGCTTCATCGCTTTGTAAAATTCGATGCTGCTCAGCGAAGTCACGCCATCGTTGTGTGCGTGAATCAGGAGCGTTGGTGGCGTGTTCTTGTCGATGGCGACTTTGTCACGCAATCCGGTTCCCTCTTCGTTCAATAACTTCCAGGGATAGATCAGCATTGTAAAATCGGGGCGGGCGGAGACCTCGTCGATTTTATCTTGCTTTTCTTCTTTGTGCTGAACATCCATTTTCGTTGACGCAATTGCTGCAGCGTTGCCGCCTGCCGAAAAACCGATGATGCCAACTCGGTTCGGGTCAAGATTCCAATCTTTTGCATGTGATCGAATGAGGCGAACCGCTCGCTGCGCATCCTGAACCGGTTTCACCCAGTCGTCATCTAGTCCATTCGTTGGTGTCCTGTAGTACAAGACAAATGCCGTGACGCCCAAGCGATTGAACCAGTCCGCAATTTCGGCGCCTTCCTTCCCGACAACGGCATAGCGATACGCGCCTCCAGGCACGATGACGACCGAAGCACCGTTCACTTTGTCAACGGGCGGGTCGAATCGTTTCATGAACGGCGTCTCGATATCGGTGATGCGCACCGCGGGCGGGTTTTCGTTTTCTCTCGCTGGCAGAATTCGCCCGACCTCCGAAGTCAACTTATTTGCAGATGTTGGCGGCCAAAGAAAATACGTTGGATGCGAATCGTCGGCATTTGCGATCTGGCAATTGCATATGATCGCAATGAGTAAAAAGAAAGCAGCGCGTGTCATAGTTTCGCCTGAAATAATGTTTGCAGGGTACGTTGTCTCGGACGGTAGCGAATTTGGCGTTCTGGTACTAAGCGACAAATCGTTTGTTCGAAGACTTGTTTCGACATCAGCCGTTCCAAAATCCCATTGCAGTGGATATGTTGAAGCGGCAGATCCATTACGTTGCCAGGACACATTAATGCTATCGATCGTGATTCCAGTTTTGAATGAAGAAGAGTCGCTGCTCGAACTTCATCGTCAGATCATTGAAAGTTGCCAGTCGAACGAAATCGATGTCGAGATAATTTTTGTAGATGATGGTTCGACGGATGCATCCTGGAAAATTATTTCTGAACTCTCTGGAACTGACAAGCGTGTTTCAGGGATTAAGTTTCGTCGAAACTTCGGCAAAGCCGCTGCATTAACCGCCGGGATGAAGACGGTTCGTGGCGACATCATCATGATGATGGACGCCGACTTGCAAGATGATCCGGCGGAGATCCCTAACTTTCTCGCAAAAATCAACGACGGATTTGACGTTGCCAACGGCTGGAAAGAGCGGCGTCTGGATCCCTGGCATAAAGTTTATCCGAGTAAAGTTTTTAACTGGATGGTTGGTTCGCTCACAGGACTACACCTGCATGACCACAACTGCGGAATCAAAATGTTCCGAACCGAGGTTGCTCAGGAAATCCGTCTGTACGGAGAAATGCACCGCTTCATCGCTGTGTTGGCCTATGCACGTGGATTCACAGTTGCCGAAGTTCCAGTTCACCACCGACCACGGCAATTCGGGTATTCCAAATACGGTGTCAGACGGTTCTTGCGAGGTTTCCTGGACTTGCTGACAGTCAAGTTTCTGACGGGATTTGGTCAACGTCCACAGCACATGCTCGGCGGGTTCGGAGTCTTCTTCTTCGCACTGGGATCTCTCGGTCTCACTTATCTGGGGCTATTATGGTGCTTGATGAACTTGATACCCGTTTTCGATCCGACTCCCATCGGCGGTCGACCACTTCTGCTTTACTCTGTCGCATTCCTGTTGTTGGGATCCCAGGGGATCTCTTTGGGAATGCTTGCGGAGTTGATTGTCGCCAATACCGGTCGAGAAAGCGACAGCTATAGCATTTCAGAACGAACTCCGTCGATCGAAATCAAGTAACAACTCATCGAGTTGTAAGTGCCGTACGACCTCTAGGAGTCTGTCCGAGAATTCTGGAAGGGCTGGACGTTTTGCGGTGGATTCGGTAAATGGGATTCTTTGTTGAATCATATTTTGTGTTTGTGGAATTTCAGGGATGAGTAAGCGTTATCGCAAGTGGGAACCGGATCAAGTGTGGCTGTTTCCACCGTCACCGCGAGACTGGTTGCCGGAGAATCATCTGGTCTACTTTTTGATGGACGTCACTGGACAGGTCGATCTGTCCCCGATCTTCGATCACTACGAAAAAACTCCGCAGGGACAACCTCCGTATCATCCGCGGATGATGCTAACTTTGC
Organism: Planctomicrobium sp.; assembly: GCA_030626405.1. Lineage (GTDB taxonomy): Bacteria > Planctomycetota > Planctomycetia > Planctomycetales > Planctomycetaceae > Thalassoglobus. The sequence goes on along the minus strand of DAOUPA010000124.1, from coordinate 106 downwards.
TCCTGTATTCGTACTGCATTGGCGTGTTCTCTTCGCGGAAGATCATGGCTCGGTGTCACACCGATGCTGCCTTTCGAGTGATCGTCGGCAATGACATTCCCAATTT
>DAOUPA010000107.1 GCA_030626405.1 Planctomicrobium sp. | reverse complement strand
GTCGGTGACAACATCCAAAAAGATGCTGAGTCCCTGCGATTGTACCTAGGTACACCCGAAGGGGGCATTTGACGTAAGTCTATGGGGCTGGCGGGACTCGAACCCACAACCAACGGATTATGAGTCCGCTGCTCTAACCGATTGAGCTACAGCCCCAAACGCTTTGAAACAGATGTCAATCGACCTTCCCCGGAAAAGTGTTCAGATCGTTGTGACGCTCTTCGCGAAACCTGGGTCTTCTTTTGGTCGTCGTCGCAAGCCAGCACAAATGCTTGAGTGGATTAGTAAAGTGCGCGGTCGACATCAGCCCAACGGGCTCTGACAGATCGACAGTCTATCAACCATCCCTGTTCGGGAAAAGCGCGAATGAAATCTGAAATACAGAGAGAATTCTCTTCGCTACTCCTTCACGGCGATTCCGAGTTAGGAATTGGGTGACAAAGTCGGTGGTTTGATCTGGTTGTCCTGGAATCGCTTTGCAAAGTGTCGCATTCGATGCCTTTTGCTTCTGGCATGTCAAACTCTCCAGATTTCAGATAAACGGGAGCGGATTCGATTTCGGTGAAAGTATCAGGTCCGAATGCGGTGAGTTGTCTGAACTGAACGTTTCGCATCCAGTCGGGAACTATGAGAGAATCCCTGTGACGACCTTGCCGTGGACATCGGTCAGACGGAAGTCGCGCCCTTGGTGCCGATAGGTGAGTCGCTCGTGATCGATTCCGAGTTGTTGCAGAATTGTTGCGTTCAAGTCATGGATATGCACCGGATTCTCGGTGATGTTGTAACTGAAGTCATCGGTCTTGCCGTAAACGGTCCCGCCCTTGATTCCGGCGCCGGTCATCCATTTTGTATAACAGCGCGGGTGATGATCGCGACCGTAGTTTTCTTTTGTTAAACCGCCCTGGCAGTAAATCGTCCGTCCGAATTCTCCGCCCCAGATAACGAGAGTATCTTCCAGCAAGCCACGCTGTTTCAAATCTTGCACGAGTGCGAAACAGGGCCGGTCAATGATGCCGCATTGTCGTCGAATATCCTTGGGAAGATTCCCGTGCTGATCCCATTGACGGATAAAGACCTGGGTGAAGCGAACGCCGCGTTCAGCCATCCGGCGGGCCAAGAGGCAGTTTGCGGCGAAAGTCCCGGGCTTCGAAACATCCGGTCCGTACATCTCAAGAGTTTCTTTTGTTTCACTGGAAACGTCCGTCAATTCGGGGACCGATGTTTGCATCCGATATGCCATTTCATACTGGGCTATTCGCGATTGAATTTCCGGATCGCCAACTTCATTGAAGCGTTCGGAATTCAGGCGGCTGAGTTCATCTAGCATCCGCCGGCGCATAGAAACGGACATGCCATCGGGGTTGGAGAGATACAAGACCGGGTCGCCGCTTGAACGCAGGCTGACTCCCTGATGCCTAGTTGACAGGAAACCGGACCCCCACAACCGTGAATAGAGAGCCTGACCGCCAAAGCCACCGTTGACCGTCGAATGCAACACCATAAACGCAGGCAGATTTTCGTTCATGCTGCCTAAACCATAAGAGAACCATGCGCCGGTACTTGGTCGCCCTGGAAGTTGACTGCCGGTTTGGATGTACGTGATTGCCGGGTCGTGATTGATGGCTTCGGTGTGAACCGTCTTAATGACCGCCAGATCGTCGACCATTTGAGCGGTGTAAGGCAGTAACTCGCTGACGCGAGTTCCATTGGAACCGTGCTGCCCAAATTTGAAGATCGAAGGAGCGATCGGGAAACGTTTCTGTCCCGAAGTCATGGTTGTGATACGCTGACCATTGCGAACAGAATCTGGCAAGTCCTTGTCGAACCAGTCGTTCATCTTCGGCTTGTAGTCCCACATATCCAACTGCGAAGGAGCGCCTGACATGAATAGGTAGATAACTCGCTTGGCCTTCGCAGCAAAGTGCGGAAGTCCAGGGAGTCCACCTGTCGGACTTACCGGGCCAGTGGAGTTTTGAGCAAAGAGATCCGGGTTGGCGAGTGATGCGAGAGCAACAGAGCCAATTCCGGTCGACACGCGACCAAAGAAATGGCGGCGGGTTTCAATGAGTTCAGCTTCTCGGATTGGATTCATTTTAGAGTCTCTCAATAACGGTTCGTAGCACCGGTGAACCGCATGTGTCTCGAATTGGTGCGTGTCGATTCAATATGTCTCAGTTATCCTTTTGTGACTGTTTCGCTCAAATTCAATAGCAAGTGAGTCACCATTGCCCAAGCGGCAAGTTCGTTGGGATTAAGTTGATCGTCGCGCTGTGATTCACCGACTGCTAATAGTTTTGTTGCGGACTCCGGGTCGCTCTTGAAGGTACTCAGATACTCGTCAAAAAGATTCGTCAGCGACTGTCGTTCAGCTGCATTCGGATGCCGATTCAGAACTGACCGGAACGCGAAGGTGACGTGTTCGTCAACGCCTGTTCCACCTTCGGTCATCACTCGTTCGGCGAACTTTCGTGCTGCTTCGACATATTGTACGTCGTTCATCAACACCAGCGCCTGCAACGGTGTGTTGGTTCGTGCTCTTCGAACCTGACACGTTTCGCGATTTGGTGCGTCGAAAGTTGCCATCGAAGGTGGCGGGACTGTGCGCTTCCAGAACGTGTACATGCTTCGGCGGAAGAGTTTGTCACCTGTGTCCTGAATGAATGTGGATGTGTTGCTGCCGCCAAAACCAACCGGCTTCCACAAGCCAGCTGGCTGGTATGGTTTGACACTTTTTCCACCAATCGTTTCATTCAACAAGCCGCTGATCGCCAGCGCTTGATCGCGAATGACTTCTGCATCCAGACGAAACCGTGGGCCTCGTGCCAAGAGTCGGTTTTCTGGGTCTGTAGACAGCTTTTCAGGTGTGACACGTGACGATTGCTGATAGGTCGCCGACATGACGATTTGTTTTAGAAAACGCTTGACATCCCAGTCTGATTCGATGAAATCCATTGCCAACCAATCTAGCAGTTCCGGGTGCGATGGCTGTTCGCCCTGCACTCCAAAATCTTCAGACGTCTTGACCAGACCGGTGCCGAAGAACTGCTGCCAGTATCGATTGACGGTAACCCGTGATGTAAGCGGATGGTTTGGCTGCACCAGCCACTGCGCCAATCCCAATCTATTGGAGGGAGCATCCGCGACAGGTGGTGCCAGCCATTCCGGAATAGCCGACGAGACCGCCTCACGTTTTTCCGTGTACTGACCTCTCTCAAGGAGATATGCCTGGCGTGGCTCGGGGCGATCTTCCATCACCAGTGTGGCCGGGATCGCCTTGTCCAGATCGGCGAGTTGTGTCTTCAATTTATTCTGTTGTGCTAACGGCTCGGCGAGCTTTGCTCGCGAATCCGGATGCACGTTTTGAATGTAGTGGCGAGTCAGTTGTTCTGATTGTTCCGGCGTACGTTTGTCTTTTTCTATGTCCAGCAGTTTCTGGATTTCAGGTGGCAGCGCGGGTTGCTTCACCTTTGCTCGAAACTGTTCCCATGCAAACAAGGAACGCTTTTGTTCTTCAGAAAGCGACTGAGAAACAATTCCGGCGGTGTCCCAGTGAACGGTTCCACCAAATTGTGTGAACGCCCAACCATTGAGTTCTGATCCTGGAGCCAGGCCGACGGCTTCGGCATCCACTTCCAGTCGAACCCACTTTCCGGTCTCCGGTAATTCGCCCATTTGTCGGTTTGCGGCATCGTTACGCCCGGCGAGAAACGCCTTATCTGCTCCCCAGGTCGCTCGGTGCTCCCAAGTGCCATTATTGAACTGGAGCTGCAACGTTTGCGGCGGATTCTCAGAGTCGAGGTATGCGTAAGCGAACAAACGCGTGTTCTCGCCTATTTTGAGTTTGTCTGTCGCTCCAGTAAAGAAATGCTGAGTGAGTGTGTCGCCATCGCTCGTGCGGACGGTCGATTTCTTGCCGCTGTGAACCGGGTGATCAGGAGCTTCCACAAATTGCCAGGGGCTATTCCCTTGAAGGTTCGCCCCGGCGGGAGCTTCGTCGTCGATCCAGACCAATTGTTCTTCACTCAGTTCACCTAACGGTTCCATCGGCTTCGGATCGGTGTACTTGAACTCTGCGAGCAGAGTTGCGACTTGTGTGTCAATGGCAGCCAGTTCCTCAGTGTACTGGCTCTGCTGCTGCACCTGAGTCTCGCTTGGTACTTTCACAACCGGAGGCGGCAACAGCTTGTTGCCGTCCATGGCTCGTTCTGTCAGGCTGAAGTAGTACGAGAACAGCTGGTAGAACTCTTTTTGTGTCAGCGGATCGAACTTGTGATCATGACATGCCGCGCAGCCTGCGGTCAGCCCCAACCAGACGGTGGACGTCGTTTCAACGCGATCAACTGCGTAACGCATATAGTATTCATCATCAATCGAACCCCCTTCGCTGGTCGTCACGTTGCACCGATTGAATCCTGTTGCGATGCGTTGATCCAATGTCGGGGTCGGCAACAGGTCACCTGCAATTTGCTCAATTGTAAACTGATCGTAGGGTTGATTACTGTTGTACGCTTTGATCACCCAGTCACGGTACAGCCAGATAGACCGTTCGTTGTCGAGGTGTAGACCGTGTGTGTCTCCGTATCGGGCTGCATCGAGCCAAATGCGCGCCATGTTCTCTCCGTACTTTTGAGAACTCAGCAGACGATCCACGACCCGTTCGTACGCCTGTTCTGAATCGTCTGCAAGAAACTGATCGACTTCCTGAAGTGTGGCGGGCAAACCTGTCAGGTCGAGAGTCACTCGACGGATCAAAGTCTCCTTTGCTGCACGGTTTTCCGGTGAATGATTCGCCGTTATCAGCTTTGCGTGGATAAAGTTGTCGATAGGATTCTTTGTCGACCAGTCTGTTGTGACTGCAGGGACGTTCGGTTTTTCTGGTGGTTGAAAGGCCCAGTGCCCGGACCATTCAGCCCCGCCATCGATCCATTTTTTGACCAGAGCAATCTGCTGCTCTGTGAGTTTTTTTCCTGAATCTTCCGGAGGCATTTTTAGATCGGCGTCAGTGGTCGCGATCCGGTGAAACAGCTCGCTCTGCTCGCTGTTGCCGGGCACGAGAGCGGCGTGCCCAGATTCCAGTTTAACTAACGTCGATTCGTGCTTGTCCAACCGCAAATCAGACTCCCGATTCGCTTCGTCAGGACCATGACATTTGAAGCAGTTATCAGAAAGCAGCGGCAGGATGTCACGGCTGAAGTTCACTTTGTCGTCACCTGCAAAAGCAAATGACGCGAAACTGATCGTAATTAGCAAAGCGGAAGTCAAATTTCGAAACGTCATGCAAACACTCATGTTGCGTACAAAAAACGGGAATACGGCTCCCAATCACTCTCATCAATCGCAATTGAAATGATACATTAAATCACTCATCTCTTGCGAGGCTGCGATGTTCTTCTGTTCTGAACTGTCGGCGAACTCATTCGGATTGAGATGTTTGTTGAAGAATTCGATTTGCGCGTTCTCGATCTATACCGTCACACCTTTCGTTGCTCCTCAATGAAACAATTAGATCGCCTGTCATCGTGCAATTGTACGTCAATTCCTCTCAGTTCAACTCATCAACTTGGGAAGTTATCACTGTCCTATTCCTAATGCATTGGGAAATTTGATATGTTATGGATACGCGTTGGTTGAAATGAACACTCCGGATTTTAGTATTTGTAAGATCAAAATGCTCTTTCGATTTTTTCAGAGAAGACGGACCTGTCTCGTATTGTTTGTTCTGTTCGGTCTTGGAAGCAAGGCTGCGATGGCAGAGGTCCGTGTCAGTCCACCGTCTCTTGTGCTGGAGAGTGCGGAATCGTCTCAGCAAGTGCTGGTGACAGAGATTTTTCCAGGAGGAAATAGAGGAGATCTGTCGCGGAGCGTTCTCTATGAGATCACGCCTCCGGGAATTGCTACGGTCAGCAGCCACGGATTAGTTCGCCCGCTTGCAGATGGGATCGGCAATCTGGTCGTGAACTATCAAAACCAGAAATTCACAGTTCCACTCGAAGTTCGGAAATTGAAGACGCCCCGATCTGTTTCTTTCCGTAACGAGATCGTGCCAATCCTTACCAAAGCCAGTTGTAACTCAGGTGGCTGTCATGGAAAAGCAGAAGGGCAAAATGGATTTAAACTGAGCATCTTTGGATATGATGCAATTGCAGACCACCAAGCAATTGCGATGCAAAGTCGCGGACGACGCATTTCATTGACCAGCCCTCGGAACAGTTTGTTATTTCTCAAGGGTTCGGCCCGCACTCCGCATGGTGGCGGTCGGAAGATCGATCCTGAGAGTTACCGCGATCAGCTTTTGTTGAGGTGGATCACTGAAGGTGCGCAGTTTGAATCATCGACAGAGGAGAACGGACGAATCGTCGGGATTGAGATTGAACCAAAGCAGCAAACATTACTCGCTGGGAAGTCCCAGCAAATTCGTGTGACAGCCATTGACACCGCAGGAAATCGCCGTTGCGTTACGACTGAAGCAGAATACGAATCGAACGCGGAATCGCTTGTCGAAGTGAATGAATCGGGCCTCGTTCTCGCCAGTAACATTCCGGGCGAGGCAGCAGTTTTAGTTCGATACTTAAATTATGTGACCGTTTGTCGGATCACGATGCCTCAACCTGATGTGCAATTCGAACGCCCTTCTGAAAATAATTTCATTGATGGATTGGTCTGGGACAAGCTGGAGCGTTTACGCATCGAACCGAGTGGACTCGCAGGCGATTCTACTTTCTTACGCCGTGTCTATCTCGACACCATCGGAACGTTACCGACGTCTGACGAAACTCGTCATTTTTTGTCGAGTTCCGATCAGGACAAGCGAGCGAAGTTGATTGACGTACTCCTGGAGCGAGATGAATACGTCGATTATTCCACGATGCGATGGTTAGATATTCTGCGGGCGGATCAGTTGAAAATTTCGCCTCAGGGAACAGTTGCCATGCAGCGCTGGTTGCAGCGGCACTTTCGAGAGAACAGACCTTTCGATCAGTTTGCACGTGAACTGCTGACTGTTCAGGGGAATACATCGGCAGAAGGACCAGGGTCATTCTACAAAATTCTCAACAAACCGGACGCCGCTGCTCAGGCGGTCAGCCAGTTGTTGCTTGGCGTTCGAATCGAATGCGCTCAGTGTCATCATCATCCATCCGAGCGCTGGAGTCAGGCCGATTACGTTGGATTGACTGGTTTCTTCACCGGATTAAAACTCAAAAAACTTCCCAATGGTGAGCAAGCGGTCATTTCGCTGGGAGGCAAAGATTTGCCTCATCCACGTACTGGAGAGTTGGTCGCGACGAGAGCGTTAGGGGCTGCATCGGCTGACTTTTCTAAAGTGAGCGACCGTCGCCAAGTGCTTGCTGACTGGGTGACAGCTAATGACAACCCATTCTTCGCGAAAGCCATTGCTAACCGGCTTTGGGCGCATTATTTCGGACGCGGTTTGGTGGAGCCGATTGATGACATTCGGGAAACGAATCCCGCCAGTAACGAAGCGTTGATGCAGGCATTGGCTGCTCACTTACGAGAGACTGGGTACGACATCAAAGCCGTCACACGGACCTTGCTCAATTCCCGTGTCTATCAATTAAGTTCAAAGACAAATGTGTCAAACGAACGCGATCTCCAGAACTTTTCACACGCTGCATACAAGACTTTGCCTGCGGAAGTCCTACTGGACGCGATTTGCCAAAGTACCGGAGTGAATGAAAAGTACAACGGCTGGCCAGATGGGTATCGTGCCATTCAGATTTGGGACAATCGTATGCCGTCCTACTTCTTTCGCATCTTTGGGCGTCCGGTGCGGGCGTCGGTTTGTGAATGTGAGCGCAGCCATCAGCCGAGTATCTCTCAAGCGATGCACTTGTTGAACTCTCCTGAGATTGCCGAGAAAATCAACCATCGTCACGGCATCGCTCAAAAGCTTGCAGAGACATTGTCGCCAAATGAAATTATTGACGAACTGTACCTGAGAACCCTCTCACGTTTCCCGTTGAAAAACGAGAAGGAACTCATGAGACAAGCCTTTACTGACTTGGAAGAAGACCACCGCGCAGCGACTCAAGATGTGCTGTGGGCACTACTGAACTCGAAAGAGTTTGTGTTTAACCATTAGACTATGATCGTTCAGACTTTCACGAAGTAGAAGACGAGGATTGAGATGATTAAAATTTCACTCGGCAGTCGGAGAAATTCCACTTGTGATGGTATCTCGCGCCGGCATTCTCTTCGCTTGGGTGCGTCCGGTTTGATCGCCGGGTTGACTCTCCCGCGACTTCTGGAATTGCAAGCAAAAGCTGCATCACCCAAAGGGGCGAAGGCCAAGTCTTGTATCTTTCTGTTCCTCGAAGGGGGACCACCGCATCAGGATATGTGGGATCCCAAACCGAAGGCTCCAGAGGAGATTCGAGGTCCGTTTCAGGCCATCGAAACGAATGTTCCCGGTACGTTTGTGACCGATCAGTTACCACTCTGTGCGAAGATCGCAGATAAATACACGATCCTTCGCAGTCATAGCCACCGCGTGAACGGTCACACGACAGGTTATCATTACGTCATGACCGGTCGTCGCCCGCCATTTGCTGATGGCGACAATCCCATTCCCAATAACGATTTTTATCCTTCACTTGGATCGGTCGTTTCGCGGGAATGTGGTCCGCGCGGTGCGCTGCCTGCTTACATTAATTTGCCCCACCCGATGGCTGCTGGCGGGCCAGGATTTTATGGTGCTGAACATGCCCCATTTGTGATTGAGGCCGATCCAACTCAGCCCGATTTTGAGGTCAAGGATTTACAGCCTGCGGCGAATCTTTCCGCAGAACGCAGGAGCCTACGGAAAAGACTTCTTGCGGGAATTGATGAAATCGAACGCGATCGAAATCGTGGACAAGCCAAAGTAATGTCGACTTACTATGAAAAAGCTCACAATTTAATTGCCTCACCTCAAGCGAAGAAAGCCTTCGATATTCAGTCAGAACCAGACGCTGTCCGCGATGCATACGGTCGCACACAACTTGGTCAATGCACATTGTTGGCGCGTCGACTGGTTGAAGGAGGCTGCCGTTTTGTGGGTGTTGATGCTCCAGGCTGGGACGTGCATTTCAATTGTTTCCCCAGTTTGAGTAACGACCTGATTCCCTACGCCGATCGTGCCTTCAGCACATTAGTGACCGATCTGGAAACACGCGGATTACTGGACGAAACATTGGTGGTCATGATGGGAGAAATGGGCCGAACGCCGCGTGTGAATGCAGGCGCTGGTCGCGATCACTGGTCGATGGCGCAAACGATTATCTTCGCTGGTGGTGGAACGATTCCGGGACAAGTCATCGGAGCCACAGACAAGCACGCTGCCGCACCGACCACAGAACCCGTGAGCGTGAGTGACCTACTGTTTACGATCTCAACCTTAATGGGGATTGATCCCAAGAAAACCTACCTGGGGCCACTGGGACGTCCAGTTCCGATTGTGGACGGTGGGAAAATGATCCCAGGATTGGTGTAGGTGATGCTCATCATTAATCGGATTCTTCTAGTGGGTCTGCTCTCGCTTTTTGCGGCGAGGTCTGCCCATGCGCAATCTGCACCTAAGCTGGGATATCTGTATCCCCCTGGTGGACAAGCTGGGCAAACGGTTGAAGTGATTCTGGGAGGGTACGACTGGACTCCGGATATGGAGTTCTTCGTTCACGATCAACGAATCAAACTGGAAATGATCGAACCTCCCGGACCTGTCATTGTTCCCGAACCACCCTACTGGTTCGGGAAGAAATCGCGTCGCTCACCATTTCTCATGCCACGTGAAGCACGTGCTCGATTGACGATTCCTGCCAACTTTCCTGCGGGTGTCGTTCGTTGGCAAGCAGCCAACGCGAATGGGGCAACTGCGACCGGGCGGTTCATGGTTGGCAACAGACCTGAATTGCTCGAACTCGATGATCACACTGGTCTACAGTCTTTGGCGAAGTTGCCGGTCACCATCTCTGGGCAAATTAAGAAAATCGAAGAAGTCGACCGCTACCAATTGACAGCTGAGAAGTCTGGACCGGTGACCTGTTCAATTGTCGCACGAGAAATCGGATCGCCCTTGAATGCTGCGATTGAGATTCACGACTCCACAGGTCGGAAAATCGCATCCGCATTTGATACAGCCGGGAATGATACGGCACTCACCTTCTCCGTAGAGGCTGGTCAAGTTTACACTCTCAGTCTGTATGATATTGACTTTCGTGGCAATCGATCATTTGTTTATCGACTGAGCCTGATTCATGCTCCGCGAGTGATCGCAGCGATTCCAGCCATGGGGCAGCGTGGGCAAACCCAATCCGTCGAGTTGGTCGGTTTTGGAATTGCAACAGGGGCTGCCGAACTAGAATCCGTGACACAAGAGATCACGTTTCCCAACGACAAGAGCCTCAGTGCAATTTCGTATCAGCTTGAGACTCCGCACGGAGTCGCGCCGGTTTTTTCAATACCATTGAGTCATCTTCCTGAAACTATTGAAACCGATGCCACAACACGTATTCTCACATCTCCCATCGCGGTGACCGGAGTTCTTCGCGAACGATTCGTGCAAGATGTGTACGTCATCGAAGGAAAGAAGGGGGATGTCTGGGATGTGAAAGTGATCGCGCAAGAGATTGGATCTCCGCTGGATGTCGCTTTGACGATTCTCGACGCTGAAGGGAAAGAACTGGCTCGTAGCGACGATCTGGCGAACTCAACCGATGCTGCCTTGCAGTTTGCAGTTCCTGTCGACGGAAAATACAGCATGGCAGTTTCTGATTTCTCTGGAAAAAGCGGGAGCAGGGCTGCTGTGTATCGTCTCTCGGTCAAGCCTGCCAAGCCAGCTTTCACTCTGACGGTCCCAGAGTTTTTGAACGTGCCGCTGGGTGAAAAGGCGAAGCTTGCACTGAAAATGACGAGAAGTTCAAACTTCAAAGAACCCGTCGCAATTACATTCTCAAGTTTACCAGAAGGGGTCACCGTTCCCGAAGGACTTGAGATTCCTGCCGGGAAATCGGCATTGAATGTTGAATTGGAAGTTTCCGCAGACTCATCAGCCAGTGCTGCATTGGTGATGGTCCATGGTCAGGCGATGGTTGATGGTCAAGCTTTGATGAAACAATCGGTCGGTCCAATCTTAATGGCAACAGTTCTCAAACCTCCGTTTTCAATCGACGCGGAAGGGAAAGACGACGTCACGAAATGGCCTCGGGGAACGACGTTTCCCGCACCAGTATTGATTTCACGTGACGAAGGATTCAACGAAGACATCGTTCTGGAAATGGCAGCCAAACAAGGCCGTCATCGGCAAGGGATCCACGGTCCGGAATTAACAGTTCTTCCAGGTGTTGAACGCATTCTCTATCCCGTCTTCCTGCCTGAGTGGCTGGAAACCACACGGACTTCTCGAATGGTGGTCAATGGGGTCGCGAAAGTGACAGATCCGGGAGGAAATGTCCGCTATTCACTGACAAGGCAGAAAACTCGCATGGGCTTTTTACCTACAGGAGCACTTCTGAAAATGTCCGCAGATGTCAATGAGTTCCGAGTAAACGGGAAAGACGCTCTTTACGTTCCGTTGTCAATTCGCCGAGCAAAATCATTGACAGAATCGGCTCGCATCGAGCTTCTCGTGGACGATCTGGAAGCCGAGTTGTTCACGTCAGAACCATTCATGGCGACTGCAAATCAGTCGCAAATTCTCTTGCCCATCGTGATCAATTCACCAATAAGTTTGATCGGCGAACACGATCTCACCATTCGAGCAACGGTCCTTCAAAACGGCGAATTGCCAGTCGTTTCGGAAACAAGAGTGATCGTAGATCTAAGTCAATAATCGGTGGGGTGTTGTTCGAAAGATCATGAAACGTCTGTCAGGATGGGAATTCCGAAAGAGAGAAGTCAGTCAGCAGACACCACTGGGAGTCTGTGTGCGAGGACGAGTGTGGCCCAGCTTGTGGCGGCGATGGAGATGAATTGATCTTCGCCGTGCGGGAAGCCGGATTCGTAATAGTCCTGAATCGGCTTCGCTCGCGTGACGACGTGCCAACTGCCATCTTCGAGTTGTGTTTTCAGCAGGTACTTGCAACCAGCGAAAATGGCTGGATGATCATCTGCGAGTCCACCTGCTTCCTGCAATGCCCAGAGAACTGTGGCAGTGGCGTAAGCGTCTGGCTGCATGTCGTCTTTCTGTGCCCAACCTCCATTCTTGTTTTGCAATTTGACCAGTTCTTCAACAGCGGTTTGAATGGCCTCTTCTTCAGCGTCTATATAGAGAAGTGACTGCAATCGGAAAACACGGTCTTCCGTATCGAGTGGTTTCGCTTTGAGTACTGCCTTCGCGGCAGCTTCACGTCGCGTCTTAATGGAAGCTCGCTGTTCCTCTGCACCGAAGTAAGACATTGCTCTCAGCGCCAGGTAGCTCGCCGTGAAGTTGCTGCCGGATGTCGGTGGTCGATTGCCACCAGAAGTCCAATAGCCTTTGCTTTGTTGATACTCCGTCAGGTAGTGAGTCACCGCGGTCGTAACTTCATCCGCTTCCCAGTCGCCGACTTCAAGCGTCCACAGGGCATAGCCCGCCGTGAGTACCTGTCCTCCCTGACCTTTGCCTTTTTGGTACTTTTCCTTGCCTCGATTGAGGTGATTCCACGTGTGCTGAATCTGTCGCTGTAGTTTTTCTCGGTCGACTTGAAACCCGCGCAGCGAAGCTTCTTTCAACGCGAATGTGGTTAGTCCCTGATTGTGACACGTGAAGCACTTGCGTTCATCCGCCGACTCTGCTGCCCCACGCTCCAGTAACGGAATCGATTTCTGAACCGCCAAGGTCACAGCCTCGGAAGTTACCGAGATTTCCGTTTCGCCTGCATTTACGAAAGAACAACAGGTGAGAAGTAGAAAGAATCCGAAGGAGTGTTTCATCTGTAATCCAGTTCAGTGACAACTCGGTCGTTGGAAGCATCGCGCATGGCAAGATCAAACAGCGGGAATGCCTGCCAGCACGGTCCCGAATGGTTAATTCATCTCGTAGATGACCGGGCGGTACTTTGGAGTGGGGATTGATTTTCCAGCAGCTTGTGCAGCTTCCAACCAGATTTGCTTGGCGTTCTCAACTTCTTTGAGTGCATTCTCAGGTGTTGATCCGAAGGCAGAACACGACTTTAGATCGGGGATATCAGCGATATATCCTTCGTCTTCTTCGCTATAGAAAATGTTGATGTGATAATCTTTCATTCCTCTCCCTCCAACACAAGATGATGCGTTTCAACGATCTTCAAGAACTGACGAATTTGATATGGTTTCGCTTCCCCGTCGACTTCCTGCAAATTGATAATTTCGTCGATGTCAGGGTGAGTAAAGATATGATGGCTGCCGCGAGTTCGCGAAAGGGAAAAGCCGAACGATTAGACCAGTGAAATTATATCTGAGAATCTCACATTCCGTGAGCCTCCAAGAATTTTCTTCAGTATTTTTCGAGATTTCATCGGCCGTCGCCTCATTTTGTTCCCGATCAGCGATTGCGAATACCGTACATGCCAAAATCATACAGTATGGACCTGCATTGAGCAGCTACAAACGTCTCGGTTGATCATCTTTCAGAGCCATTCGTCTCACGAGGAACGCCAAGGCATACTCGAAAACCATCGCGGGAGTCGGAGTAGGAGACAGATTGAATTCCAAGGCGAACGGCACAGCGGGCATTGCCTGGGACGTCGTAGAAGTTTCCGCCGCGACAAACCGGGCGTGAGACCGAACTTAGTTCCGCATCTTCGTAATGAAGGTCTTCGTGTCCGCCGATTGGATCGAAGTGGTCCAGAGTGAATTCCCAGACGCCGCCGCACATGTCCGCCAGACCGAATCCGTTTCGACCTCTTTTACCATAATGATCGACAGGCGAGACCATCGCGTAGCCATCGCTCCATGGCAGCTTGGAACCAGTCCAAACGTGGTCTTTGCCTGGCAGGAAATCGATGGCGGAGATGTTCAGTCTCCCTTTGGCATCGTTGAGGTCGTTCCCCCACCAATAATAACTGCTGTCGCGGCGACCGCCTCGACAGGCGTAGGCCCACTCGGCTTCAGTCGGGAGACGGTAGGTCAAACCATCGGGAAGAGAGCCTGTGGCTCGTTCTTTTTTTGTGAGCCAAGTGCAGAAGGCTTTCATGTCGTGATAGCTTACACAGACGACCGGAAAATTTTCCTTTTGATCCATACCATGGTTAGGGTCTCTCCAGCTTTTGTCTTTCATATTTACCCAGGGATGTGGAGGCTTCCCGGTGTTGGTGTGGTTCGGAATCCAGTTTAGGTCGAAGCACATTGTTGTCCCGCCCGGTTTCTCGGCGTCGCTAATGTAACCGGTTTCATCAGCAAAACGTCTGAATTGTCCCACGGTCACTTCCGTGCGGCCCATCCAGAAACCGTTCTTCACCTGCATCGATCTGGATTCTCCTTCGTAGGCCTCACGCGCACCTCCTCCGGAAGAAAACTTCGCCCCACCTTCTTGCCCAACAGCCCATTCTTTTTCGGCAGCCGTGCTGCCCATTTTGAATTCCCCAGGTGGAATGAAAACAATTTCAAGAGCAACATCCCGATTTAAATCGACCTGCTTCGCTGCCCCTTTGACCGGCTCCTCTGCATGTGCCACATCAAGTGAAACTCCAAAGCCGATCACGGCAGCAAGGAGAACCATGATTGGTTCAAACATAAAAAAAATGTTCGAGGTTCTCATGAGGTGTTTTCCTTTCATCATGACAATGCGTTGCTCAGTGATATCGCAGTTAAGGTTTCGTGTCGCACTTAACTTTAGCAAGGAATCGCTTCACGAAATGCCCAAATACAACACAGCAGCCAACACTGCACCAACAATCGGGCCAGCGACGGGAACCCAGGCGTAGGACCAGTCGCTGTCGCGTTTGCCTGGGACCGGGAGGAAGGCGTGGATGATTCGGGGGCCGAGGTCGCGGGCGGGGTTGATGGCGTAGCCGGTGGTGCCTCCGAGGGAGAGACCGATGCCGAAGACCAGCAGTGCGACTGGAAGAAAACCGAGTGAGCCCAGGCCGAGGGTCGCCGGGGCACCGGCTTGTTCCAAGCTGGGGTTAGACATCAGGAAGATCGGTAGAATCAAAGCGAACGTGCCGACCACTTCGCAAAAGAAAGCTTGCGGCATTTTGCGGATATTTGGGGCAGTCGAGAAGCAGGCAAGTTTCGCGTCAGCATCGTCGGTCACTTTGAAGTGTTCGTAGTAGAAGCAGAAAACGAGAGCGGCTCCGATCATCGCACCGATCATTTGTGCGATGATGTAACCAACTGCCATGCCAGCTTCCAGTTTTCCACCGATGACCATTGCCACAGTCACCGCAGGGTTGATATGCGCACCACTGGAGATCGCACAAAACGCTCCCACGAAGACACCAATTCCCCAACCGGCTGAAATGACGATCCAACCGGAGTTATTCCCTTTGGTGTTTGCCAAGACGACATTCGCGACGACTCCATTTCCAAAGAGAACCAACATCGCGGTCCCGATGACTTCAGCGGTGTATACGTTCATGGATTGCTTGCCTCGAAAAGATGAGAATAAAAAAAGAATGCTGACGGGCCGGTAGTCTGGCACATCGTTGCAAAAGATTCGAGGGTTCAGAGCGTGATCAATCGCGACACACGTGAACTGTCTCGCTTGACGTGACTCATTATTCCGGCTGAGATTGGATCAATTTAATGGCAGAGTTGGCAGCGGCGCTGATTTCACCTTTTTGTTCGAAGGCGATTTGTTTCAACTTGGGCACGGCATCTTCGGCTGCCGGTCCGATTCTTCCAAGAAGTTCGACGACAGGTAGAAGGAGGTCGGGACCGTCGGATTTCTCAAGCATGCGTGTCAGGTCGGCGACATGATTGCTGGCTTCTGTTCCCAGGATGGCGAGGTTCATTGTTGCCATCTGTCGGACGCTCTCATCGGAATGTTCGAGCAGGGCAACGAGAGCCGGAATTGCTTTTTTATGTTCGTC
>DAOUPA010000337.1 GCA_030626405.1 Planctomicrobium sp. | reverse complement strand
GAACTTCGCTGAGGTCGAGACAACTGAGGAGCTGCATCGTTATTGGTAGATACTTCGGATCGTTGCGGTCGATGTAATTCTTTGAGCGAATGATCTCGAAAATCTCATTCGACGTATTGAGAAACAGCGTCAGCGTACCTCGGGGGCTTGAAGTATCCGCTGATAGCTTTGGCTGACGTTTGGTCAGGCCAGCATACCGGTCGTGGAACCTTGGAGAGACTCCTGGACCTGCAGTGCGGTAGGGCAGTTGCTTTGCCGCACTATAGAATTTGGCGGCTTGCCGAACCGTCTCGACGGAAAAGAGATACACGCCCTCACGAGGTCCGTCTTGGATCCGAGCGATAGTGAGTCGAGTGCCGGGAATTCGCCATCGAGAGACAGGTTCGCCGTCGGCAGTTGTCGCACCGGGAATCTCATCGTCCTGTGGAAACTGGATACGGTCCAGAACCTCTTTGAGAAAGACTGCCGATTCGACCCCACTTGAATCTCGCAGCTCGCTTGGCAAACCACTCAGATCCAGGCAATCCAAGATCCGCTCGGTTGCGGGAAGGAACTGCTCTGGGCTATCTGTAGAAGTCGCTCCTGCTTGGCGAGGTCGTAAAATTCGTTGCACGAATCGATAAAACTGGTCAGCGTTGCCCTAGGACTCGATGTATCGGATGGTTCCAGAGGGGGGGGGACCTCAGCAGAGAAAGTCGAAGACGCTTGCAAAATGAGGCGTGCAGCAAGAAGAAACACAAAGAAAAGTTTGGGAAATGCAGTCACGGATTTCACCTTTTCGATGTGAAATAGAATTGTCTATCCAACAGATGTAAACAACGCTTAGAAAACGTAGCACCGGGTGATCGAAACATGTAGCACTGTTTGAAAAGGTTTCGCCCGATTTTGGCTGGTGGTTCGAACGAAGGTGTGGTTCTTGGTTCTTTCGTCTTGGATTGGTGGCCGCTTGAGTTTTTTGTACGGCGGCGTTTGACATCCTGCAATCGGTAGCTTTTGCCATCTGTTTCCAGGATTTGGCAGCGATGGGTCAGCCGATCAAGCGAGGTAGGTCAGGCTGTGCCTGACGATGATTGCTAGTTGATCTTCTCCGCATTGACCGCCCTCTATTCGAAAGAGTATTCACTCACGTTCCGTCAGGCGAAGAGCCTGACCTACTTCACTCAAGAGTTATCCCAAGTCTCAATAAAGTGTGAGGGACTTCTTATGACGATCATTCAATTTGTTCAAAAAGAGCAGTCAGGCTTTCACAGACTGTTACTTTCACTTGGTGTTGGAAGTACGCTCCTGTCGCATGTTGGTTTCGTTCTGCTTGGTTTTAATACTGTCATGAACTGGGCAGAAACACCATTTGACTCCACTGTTGACCTAATTGTCTCATGTGTCTTTTCTTATACTTTCTCTTGGTTATGGATACTTTATCTCGCCGCGGTGATTTCCCCACCGTGGTACGGCAAGGAGCAATACTTCATTCGACTCACTTTCTTTTCGGTAACTTTTGCATTTTGTTATATCTCCTTGATTGTCGTTCCAGTGCTTATGGTAATTATCTCGGGCCTGATCAATCCTCAGGGGTTTCCTTCATTGCGATAGCGGGGCGGGTGGCGCAGCAAGGAGTGACAATTGAGTGACGAGTACCCGGCAGGCCACCCAAGAGGGTGGCCTAGCCGACTTGTTCGGTTGGGTCGCGGAGCGAGAAGATGAACTCACCATGTGCTTGCTTTTCTGGTAGACTTTCAACCACAGGAAAGGCTGTGCCTGACGATGATTGCTAGTTGATCTTCTCCGCATTGACCGCCCTCTATTCGAAAGAGTATTCACTCACGTTCCGTCAGGCGAAGAGCCTGACCTACTTCACTTTGGGTACTGGTTCGAGTGGATTCGTCAATCAGTTCCTCGACTACCTAATTGAGCAATCACAGTGAACGATCCAATACGAAAACAACTGCCAAATTATTCGTTGCCTTCAGAAGCCTGGGATAATCTAAGCGCCCTCGTGGGGAAACAAATCCATTCGATCAAAACAGGGATCTGGCATGACTCATTGGATGTTCTGTATCAAAAGCTTGGCCTTCCAGCCTCGTCAAAGCTATGGAGTGTAGCCCATGGCGGTCCGATTTTCATTTCTATTGGCGGTGAGCAAACTTATGTCTTTCAGTCCGACGACTTCACACGTTCCCTTGCGGTGAGAGTTGTTCCTTTTAGTGTCGAGTCTGCTACGTTCATCCATGACTTCTATGATGAAGACGCCTACTTTCCGGACTATCTACGAATGAAATCAATCGTTGACCTTACTGATTCATGTCTGCAATTTACTCAACAGTGTGTTCAGGCCATCAAGATCTTGAAGCTTCCTGACAATTACTTTGGTATACCGACCAAAGGGATAAGCGTAAATGAGGTTGCTGTAGTCTTTTCTTTTGAAAACGCTGGCGATTTAATTATTGCTTTCCGAATGGGAGCTGTTCATGGTAACGGACACAATCTGTTATCTTGGGATCTAGTTAAGTCAGATTTTCCTAAGGACGAATTGCAGTGTATCCATGAGTGCTCCGAAGGTCGTTAGGTAAAATAACTCAGTCGCAGGCCACCGGGTGGCTCCGAAAGATTTTTTCTTTCGGGGCGGCGAAGCCGTAGGAGGCTGCCGTTGGACTGAGGTTTTACTCAAAGCTACTACACGACTTGGGCACTGGCGCGGTTGACGTTGCCGCAGTTGGTCTGGCTCTCTACGGATGACTGGGACACGTTGCCCGTCGATGTGTTGGGGGCTTACAACTTCAGCTATGCGTACTCCCCGACCGGGAACATTCTGACGCAGACCGATCCCGACACCGGTGGGATCGTCACCAACACCTACAACAACGCGAACCGGTTGCTGACCAGTGAAGAACTCTCCGGCATCACGACTTACACTTATGATGCCAATGGAAATCAACTGACGATTGAAGAGCCAGGCGGCAGCATCACCACCAACACCTGGAACGGCGAGAATCGTTTGGTTGCGGTCGTGCATCCGGACTTCACAATCACCACGTACGTCTACGACGCCGAAGGCCATCGTGTTGAAAAAGACGACGGCGTCGACGTCACCAGATTCGTCTACGACGGCAACAACGTGTTGCAAGAGAAAGACGACCTCGGCGTCGTCGAAGCCGACTTCACGTACATCCCGGCAACTTACACGAAGGTGATCAGTCAGCACCGGGACTCACAGACGCTGGCCACTTGGGTGGCCCAGGTTCTTTTAACCTGGGCCGACGCAGTCGGTTGGAGGCTGCAAGTCAATTGATCCAACTGATGAAGACTTCGGCAACCTTATAGACGTTCATGTCATACAATGCAGATTCCACATCCGTGAGATATTCAGAGATGAGCCATTATTGAGAGTCTGACAACAGCCTCAAACGGCTGCGCCGCCCTGATTGAAAATCAATCAGGGCCACTCGTGAAATCTTCAAATTGTTGCTCGTGCAACCGATTGACCTTCACTCGCCCATCGAAAAACTTACCAATTTCGGTTGAACCAGTTGCTCAAAATCCTTGTACGAGAGCCGGACCAACTCGGTGTGCGAACCGGCATTGAAGGCGATCTCTTCGTCTTCCGCCAGATGGGACTCCACGTAAACGTCCATGCCATACAGATTTCCGAACGGCGGCATGGCCCCCACGTCGCAGTTGGGAAAGAGACCCTTGAATTCCTCCTCACTCGCTAATTCGACCGTCTCTGTGCCAGCCGATTTGTTCAGACGATCAAAATCGATCTTGTAGTGGGCAGGCAGGACGGCCATCGCCACATTGCCATCGATTTTGACCATCACTGTCTTGGCGAGTTCCTTGCCGGAGATGTGGGCTGTGGAGGCGATTTCCTGCGCAGTGAAAGCGGGAGAATGGCTAATCGTTACATACCTTACGTTGTTGTTATCGAGAAACGCTTTCAATTTTTGGACGGGCATGACTGTTCTCCTTTGTTGCGGACCGAACCGATGAACATTGACGACGGCCTTGTATTATACCAAGTGACCGTCCGAATGTGAGGATGGGTTTTGTGGACCAGCGTGATTGAGCGAGGTAGGTCAGGCTGTGCCTGACTATGATTGCTAGTTGATCTTCTCCGCATTGACCGCCCTCTATTCGAAAGAGTATTCACTCACGTTCCGTCAGGCGAAGAGCCTGACCTACTGCACTGCGCGGGCTCATGCTGGGAAAGCTTCTCGGGAAGTCGCGGGAGAGGCCGGTTGCTGAGGAACGTTCGAGTTGCTGACACAAAACACGTATGAGATACTCGGATTCAAATCAAAAAACGGTGGTTTTCTCGCTGTGCTATTAAACGGATGGGGTAACACTGGTACGGGCAATTCAGACAGCGTAATACTCCCCGAGCCAGGGAAAGACAATTTCGGCCAACTTAAGTAAGTCGGCCTGCAGACTTCGAACAGAGTTTGAAGTGTTACAGCGATTTGTCGAGCGTTGCATTTAAAGTAAGTGGCCGATCGAGCCTGATCAATCGGCAGATTTGGTCGCAGTCAATACCGTACCGTCGGATAGGCCCAGGTAGTACGACTTGCCGTCGCACTCGACTGACAGTGGCCGTTCAATCTCTGGCCCAATGATGTGATTGCTCCAATGGACCAAATCGGTGGATTCCAAAAGTACATGCTTCCCTTTACGCTCTAGCAGTAATATCAGCCGGTCATCTTTCACTAACGTGTCCACGATCCGATCGCACTCCAGCGGTACACGGCGTGTGTTCTTGCCGTCATGGGCGAACAATCGCCATTCATTTTCGATGTTTTGCCCATAACGACCGACGCGAACATTCAGCAACAGGTGGTCAGCAAAGACGACCGGTTCGATCGTTTGAATCAGTTTCGTCTCCGGAAGAATATCGGCGGGGAACCAACCGTCGCCGTCGTAAACGACCGATTTTCCGACCCGGTTGGACTGCTTGGCTTTGCCGGCCGGGAACAGCTTTGGGGTCGAACCTCGGGGCATTGGGCCGTCCGTGTATCCAAATGCAAACAAGCGACCTTTGTACGGCATCAGTGACGTAATCCGGGAAACGGTACGCCCCGCCGATGCGGTCGTGTACTCGTATCGCCAAGACGTCGCTTGATCCTTGGAAGAGTAGATTGCTCCGATCCACGGTCCCTTCTTAATGTCGCTGAAGTAGCTCCCAGTGGCCACATACCATCGGCCGTCGTGCTCTGCAAAGTCGAAGACGTGCAACCCCCTGGGTATCGTCCGGAATTTCTTCCAAGTCGATGCTTCATGAACGTAGAGATTGCCGAACTCCCCACTCTCCGTGGAATCGGTGCCAGGCAAAAACAGGTGATTCCCGTAGTGCCGATACCGAACGATGGCTTCCTCATCGACGGTATACTCTTTGACGAACTTCTGCTTGGCAAAGTCGTAGTAGATTACGTCCGTCCGACCGGTATTCTTATACCAATCCCCGTGCCCCAGGTAGAGCCGACCGTCAAAGAGCATCAACTCGTTGATTTTTCGCGCCGCTTCCACTTTGTCTGCGGTCGGCTGCCCGAGAAGTTGGAACTGGATCGATTCACCTGACACTTCTCCAAGTTGTGCCGTTAAAACAATCCAAAACGCCACTAGAACGGTGACCCACATCGAACGCCACAGTGGCGTGGGCCACCGTGACCAAGCATCGGCTCGTACCGCAACAGGCAGTGTCAACAACAATCTTAGAACAATCGTCGGTCCTGTTATTCCAGAAAAAGTCATCGACATCTTTCATTATTCTAAAGCCATGCGTTCTTGAAATTCAGGAACTTCATTGAAGACGATTGTATCCATTGGTGAGTCCCGTCTGAATCGGTTCCGAGAGATGTTCCCAAACAGTCGACAAGAAGACCTCACTCCTTACTGCACTGATTCAGAGTAACATATCGCTGAATCCCTGGAGAAGAAGTCGATATCAACATGAAAACACCAGCTTCGATTCACCCCGACTAACGTTGAGAAAATGCCTTTACGTTTTTTCCACTTTTTCTGGCTTCTCCGAATCGGTGCCAAATCAGTCTAGATTCCCAAGAAACGTATGGCGTACTTGAGACGGAGTCGTTGAATCAGAAAACGTATGGAAAACTCGGACTCAAATCAAAAAACGGTCGGTTTCTCGCTGTGCTATTAAACGGTTGAGTTGATGAACCTCCACCGTGGAAAGTGTTTAGGATGAATACAACAAAGCGCGCGCTAGAACACGAAGAGCCACAAAAAAGTTGTAATCGACCGCAACACCGGTTACGATGGTCACGGAGAAACGCGGCAGCCTTTGTTAGTGCCACCGAAAAATCTATCTGGGAAATCCCGGCTGATGTATGCTCTCGACCAACGAAAAGGATCATGATGTACAGTGATATGAAGCAGTATTTAGCGTCTGTGTTCATCGTCTGCCTGTGGCTGTTTATCGTAACCACGCCCTCTCAAGGTGAGGATGTGTATACAAGCATTGAGAATCTAATAGGTTCTGAATTCGACGATACACTCACAGGCGATCCCGGCGACAATACTTTAGGAGGCTTGGATGGCGACGACACTGTTACCATCATCGGGCTAATCGAGGCCAATCCGGACTCTGAGTTGAGTGATGAGCTGAATAATGTGCTCGATAAACTGCTCGATGGCCTCGAGGGATATGCCGAAGATCCGACCGATCTTGAAGCCTTGTTAAAAGGCATCGAAAAGGCGGTTGGGGATCTGGAAGAGACAGTCATGGACGGATTACTGCCTGCCGACACAGCCGCAGATTTGATAAATCCACTGCTGGAAGCGGCGAGGGAACTCGCTGTCACCGCTATCGACGCATCCATTGATGCGGGCGGTGACCTGGAAAAGATCGAGGAGGCCCTTGTTTCCCTTGCCTGGGGGGACACACTGTGGGAGTCAGGATTCTTCGCGGACGCCGTCGATGCATATAAGGATGCGCTTAGAAGCGCCGAGATGCCGTGAGTCGTCCCTCACGTCGTGACCGCATGCTGAGCCTCTTGTGGCTCCGCCACCCGGTCAAGCCACCTTGCGAATGAAACTGGGAACGGGTTGTGAGGTATGACCTGCCTCACCCGGTTCGAAAACAGAATCGAGTGGCCCAACTCGCACGAGTCGGGTCGCAACGCGACAAGAGGGTGCGTGTGCACGAGCGGCCAGTTGTCCGCATTGAAATGACAAAGCAAGATCGGAGCCTCTAGAAATGCCGCATTAGCGGGTTGCGCGAGGCAATCATCATGCGTCCTCAAGAATCTCAAGACGTACCTCACCATTGAAACCGGACGATGAGTTATCGTGTGGCTACGCCACCCAACCCTGCTGTATGCCACGACATTCTGGAATTATCCGCGCGAGTTCTCGCCAGGAGTGGCTTCTAGAGATGACTCCAACAAAGAAATCAGAAATTTGTCTGTTGACGTGGTATTGGGAGATGTTGGGGTTGAACGAATGGCTCAGGCTGCCTTACCAAGGTTCGTTCTGGCTCGTTTCTCGATATGAGTTCTGTGTCAAAAAACGTTAGAAAAATGCCTGTACGTTTTTCCATTTTTTGAGGCCCCTCAAGACCGGAGCGAAATCAGTCCAGATTCCGAGGAAACGTATGACGTACTTGGGACGAATTCGCTGACGCAGAAAACGTATGG
>DAOUPA010000350.1 GCA_030626405.1 Planctomicrobium sp. | reverse complement strand
TTGGAGTTCGGCAATTCGAACCTTTAGCAAAACCTGCTTCTCACCTGGGACATCGAGGAGGTTGATCAGCCGTGCCTGTGGGAGTGTTGAAGCATCCGGGAAAGGTTCCGCAGCGGAACTTTGTCCTAGAATTGCTCCGTTTGATCCGAAGTTTCCACCACTGGAAAGATTCTGGCTCACAATCGAGAGAATCTCAACAGCAGACTCTTCATCTCGTGCCTGCCCGCGGAGGATGACTTTGTCGGCGATTGGAATCAGTTGAATACGGCTCCCAGGGAACATTTCGTTCACCATTGCTTGGAGCTCGCTGTATTCGAACCGTCTTTGAGTATCAACTCCATCATCCTTGACGACGGTGACAAGCATGCTCAGCAGTTGGGCATCTTGTTCATTTCCAAGCCAGAGGGTGACAGTTGTACTCCCGGTTTCCTTGCCAATGATCTCGATTTCTTGAGACCCAAAGGCGACAAACTCGAGGATTGAAGGGTCAGCAACTGCGGCACGAAAGATATCTTCCTTCATGCGAAGAATCTTCGAGCGTCGCATACTGACTTCCAGTTCGACCTCAGCCGAAACAATCTCGGCCACGAGGCCCGAAACCTTTTCCTTGGGGCCATCTGCCTGAGCATCAGCCATGCTAAGAAAAGGGCTTGCAAGTAAAGCGAGTACTGCAAGCTTACGTGGAATGAGTGAGAAAACTGAGAATGCCATGAATCGTATCCATACAACTGGGTCTGAGTGGCACGTATGAAAATAAGTATTCGTGAACTACGTGCTTTTGTATTTCACCTACCAGTTGATCGACACCGTGATGCACAGTTCCGTACATCGAGTAATTGCAAGGTCTGTTTTCCGTAAAAATCGTTAGCACTAATCGATTCAGTTTAACATGCGGATTCGTTACTTGTTGTAAGTCATTTTGTATGAGTGTGTTACGGTGAAATATGGTTTTTTATGTTCTAACGAGGTGCTTTTTTTAGCGGCAGGCTATTTCGGCAAATTCTGCCAATCAAGAATCGCAAAATGATTTCAGGCGGCCAATTCAGTAGGTGACACTCCTTGGTTGGCAGGAAGTGCCGATCTTGCACCTGCTTGGACTCTGAAAATTATTTGAAGTAATCCAAAGAATCTTAGGTGAGAGTTCCGGTTTTGAGGTCGTACAGTAACTCTACACGTAGGATGAGCGAGACCCTGAAGTTTTTGTTCGAACAAAAAGAGGAAACGATGAGACTTCGATAATGAATATTGGGAGCATCTCAAGGTGAGATTGAAAACCTGTGTGTGGAACCCAATTCAACTTTTACTGAACTGTCATCTCTGTTCGTGTGTACCTGGAGATCGCAAGAGTTTCTTGGAGAGTTGAGAACACTGATTCGGAAAAATCTCTGCTTCAAGAATTTGGCAGGCCGCGCGAAGTAATTCTCTACGCACGAAAAGTGATTCAATTGACTGAGCCTGAGCTGCCATCGATTCGACACATTCATCGCGAATGAGCGTCTCAAATTGATTGCTTGAATGGTCCATGTTTCATCACTCCGTTTTTGTGTCGCTCTTTAATAGAGTTGACGACAGTTCACCTCCCTAAAAGAAGTGAGCGATGTCTTCACCATGCGTTTGGGAACAACCATATGTGAAGGCTCGTTTTGGTAGAGGTATCGGATGAGGAGTTCGCCGACCTGTTCTTTCGATACAATATCGATCAACGGGGTGACCAATCCCATGCAATGATTCCTATTATTCAGAGCAATCGTCAAAGTTTCGCATTCGATAATGACCAGCGTTATGAAAAGAGTCGGTGTTCGAAACTCCCGTACGGCAAAGTGAGGTTCGATGCAAAGAGAAATCGTTTGCGGTTGCTCTGAAGGCGCTCTCGTGCTTTTTGAGGTGACTCAAATTTAATTTGCTTCTCGAAGTATGTCAGGAATATCGTATCGAGTGATTTTACGAAAACTGCTTTGTTAGCAACGTGCCGTCTCGGACGCCACATACCCTTCTTCTAAGCTAAGTGGACCTGGAAAATTGGGGCATCAAATGGATCGTATCAGTTGCAATAAATGCTGAGCGTTCCATGCATCAACGATCCTTAAAGTTGAGAAGTTCTTAGAAAGGTGACAGATTATTAGTGTCCGACAGTTATTTATACGGGTAGAATGGTTGACCTTCTCGGTGAGGCTGCCGACGCGTTCACATAAGATGTCGGTGATGTATAATTGTATATGAATTCAACGCGAAGATCTGGGCTAGCGTCGTGTTTCAAACTATCTGGGCCTTCGGAAAAATGTCGGAGGTTTTTTCTTTGGTCACGGGAGCATACAAGTGTGACCTTACTATCTACTGCGGGGAGCCATCATGGCAAAGAAGAAAAGCGGAACCTTTGTGATGTCCAGGGAAATCAAGAACATTGTTCGCAAGGATCCTAATTTGAAAGGGAGAGAAGTCGTCGAAGTCCTTCAAAAAAAGTTCCCGAAGGAAGAGATTAACGTGAAGTCAGCTGCGGTTGCATTTTCGAATGCTCGTAAATCGCTCGGGATTGGGGGCAGTAACGCACCATCAAACGTGTACACTTCCCGAAAAACAAGCGGAAGCGGTGATGTTGCTGCCCTGAAAGCAGCCCGCGACTTCGTGAATTCGGTAGGGAGTACAAAGTCTGCGCTTGCCGCTATTCAGCAGCTTGAAGAATTGCAGCTTTGAAATTCGGAGTTCAGCTTCTATTAATTGCCAAGTACCAGTTGAGAACTTCGACAATTCGATCATCGTCCTCGATTTGCAAGATCTCAACTCCGAGGTGGTGACGCATTCTTGATTTAGGATTCGCGTTTTCTCTCGTAGGAGTTACTGAATTCTCCGTCAGAAATAATTTGTCGTCGGGCTGGGAAAGGACAACCAGCCCTATCGAGTCCAGTTGAGCCACCCTTTGAAGAGCTTTGCGATGAATGGGGTGAAGCGCGTTCGTCCGTATTGATCGCCGAGTCTGCGGATTGCTTCGGCTTGAGTTGGGTAGGGGTGGATCGCTGCACCGATTTTACCGAGACCAACGTTGTGAGTGATCGCGAGCGAAAGTTCCCCGATCAGATCTCCAGCGTTGGTTGCAACCACCGTTGCTCCCAGAATTTTGTCGGTCCCTCGTTTGACATGAACTCTGACAAATCCCTCTGTCTCTCCTTCTAGAATGGCTCGATCAACCTCTGCCATTTCCTGAGTGAAGGTGTCGATTTCAATTCCTTGCGATTTTGCTTCTTCTGGATAAATGCCGACATGCGCGATTTCAGGAGAAGTGAAGGTCGCCCACGGGATCACAAGGTTGCTGACCTTCCCTCGTCCCATGAAGAGAGCGTTTCGCACGACTAGTCTTGCCATAAAGTCGGCAGAGTGCGTGAATTTATACTTTGAGCAAACATCGCCAGCGGCGTAGATGCAAGGATTTGTCGTCTGGAGTCGATCGTTGACTTCAACTCCGTGGAGGGTGTCGAATTTCACACCGGCGTTTTCCAGTCCCAAGCTGTCAACATTGGGAGTTCTTCCAATCCCGACAAGAACCTGATCGCCGATCACTTCTCTCTCTTCACCATCTTGCTTTACAACAACGACTTTGTCTGCTCCGCGTTGTTCACAACGAATTGTTTCGGCATTCAGGACGAATTCAACGCCATCACGTTCCAGAGATTTTTGCACGATGCGTGCAGCGTCTTCTTCTTCCCTGCCGAGGATGTGCGACTGCATTTCGATCTGTATGACCTGTGATCCCAAACGTGCAAAGGTTTGTGCCATCTCGGTGCCGATTGGACCTCCTCCGATCACGATCAAGCGCTCTGGAGCTTCTGTCAGCGAGAAGATTGTTTCATTCGTGAGTGGAGAAATTTCATCGAGACCCGGAATCGGAAGTTTCGCGGCACGCGCACCTGTCGTGATGACTGCTTTTTTGAATGTTAACTTTTGACCGCCGACTTCGACGCTGTTTTCGTCGATGAACTTTGCATCACCCAGAAAGACTTCGACGCCTTTTTCTGTAAAACGCTCGACCGAATCTGCTGGACTGATATCGGCTCGCAACTTCCGCATTCGCATCATCGCTTGTGCAAAGTCGACGTTCCAGTTCTCTGGGACATTGATTCCAAATTGGGCAGCGTCGCGCACTGTTGCTGCTACGCGGGCGGCACTGATGATTCCTTTGGATGGAACACATCCCACATTCAAGCAATCACCACCCATAAGATCGCGTTCAATCAACGCCACTTTCCCACCCAAGCCAGCTGCAATCGAAGCGGTCACCAAGCCCGCCGTTCCTGCACCAATCACGACGAGGTTATAGCGCCCCGTTGCTATTGGATTCGTCCAGTCATCAGGATGAACATTCGCTTTGAGGCGTTGGTTGTGCTCATCGTAAGGTTGTAATGCTGGGAGGTTGGACATTATTAGGATCAGGCTATTGGTGAAGAGAAATGGTTGAGGTCACGGTGATCGCAGTATGACGTCGTGAGCAAGAAATTGCGGTGAATCGTCTCACAGTTCTTGTGGTGAAATCTAAAATGTTGCGTTCCAATGGCTCTTTCCGCATAGTGGTCAGTCTGTCATGATGCTCGGTCTTTAGTAGTTTTGCATGAGCCGAGCCGGTATGGAAATCCCACGTTTAAAAATAGAAGGGCCGAAACGAGCCAAGAAATGCGTCATTCTGACGCATGGGGCAGGTGAGAGCTCCGAGTCTTCCTTTCTGTCTTACTTCGCCGAAGGTCTTGTCAACCTTCACTATAAAGTTGTTCGTTTCGACTTTCCCTACATGGAAGAGCGGTCGAGAACGGGCCGCAAACGACCGCCGGATAAAGAGTCAGTCCTTCGAGAGACTTGGCTCGCAGTGTTAGACAAAATTCAGATTGAAAAGGTCGCCATCGGTGGAAAGTCGATGGGAGGACGCATCGCCAGTCTGGTCGCTGATGAATCTCGCGCCCATGGACTGGTCTGCTTTGGCTATCCATTTCACCCCACAGGAAAACCTGAAAAGCTTCGAACCGAGCACCTGAAAGACCTGCAAACGCCAACTCTCATCGTTCAAGGAGAAAGCGACCCGTTCGGGTTTCGAGATGAAGTTGAGAGTTATGATCTTTCCGAGAACATTCGAGTCCATTGGTCTCTAGATGGCGACCATAGCTTTCGCCCCAAGCGGGGCAGCGATCGAACTCAGGAACAAAACATGAAGAATGCGATGCGAGCAGTTGAAAAATTTCTCCTCGAACTTTGGTTGCAGTAGTCGTTGAGACCAATTCGGCATGATCCCACTACGAGACAACATTCCGGCTCTGACGACTCCTGTTGTGAACTACGCAATCATTGCGATCACTTCTCTTGTTTTCTTTGCACAATTACAAGATGTCGCTGGGCAGCCTTCGCTCGTCGAAAAGTACGGAATGATTCCTGTCCGAATCCAGAATCCGGATGCAAGTTTCGAATTGGTCGTTGGTCAGCGAATTGTCAAAACTCCCCAGGGACCGGAGGTTCAGCCGGTTAAGCGGGAAGCAATCCCGCCAGTCATTTCGCCTTACGTTACGATGTTGACGTGCATCTTTCTGCATGGCGGTTGGATGCACTTTCTGTTCAACATGTGGTTTCTGTATATCTTCGGGGACAACGTTGAAGACAGATTTGGACATGTCGGGTACGCCATTTTTTATCTCGGTTGCGGAGTGGCGGCCAGTTTGATGCACTTCCTCAGTGGACCTGGTTCGACAATTCCAACAGTCGGTGCGAGCGGGGCGATTGCGGGAGTCATGGGAGCTTATTTGATTTGGTATCCACACGCCAAAGTGCAGACGCTCATTCCGATCTTTATCGTCATGTATATCGTTGAACTGCCCGCGTCTCTCTTTTTGGGAGTGTGGTTTCTCATCCAATTTCTGCAAGGCACGATGTCTGTCATCATCATGCAAGCCACCGGAGTCGCCTGGTGGGCACACATCGGCGGCTTCGTCGCTGGAATCTTTGTTGCCTGGATGTTCGGAGTGAAGTCATGGGCCCGTCCGGAGAATCCAAACCATCGACCACATATTGAAAGAGTCTCAAAGAATTGATTGCCGCTCTCGAATGGCCCGAATCGAGGACATCTTCACCCTTGCCCCTCAATCCCTACTCCCTCAACCCTTTGCTACTTCCCAAAGATTCGGTTCAATAAATTCGACCAGTTCGTAAGGCAGTTCTTGTTGAAGTTGGTCGGGAAAACATTCCTTTGGCGGAAGGAATCGTTGTGAGGGTTTGAAGCTGGTAGCTTTGCAGTTCGATGTCTGGGGTAGCTTTTGCAGTTCGTTGAGGTACTTTTTTCCAGATGCCGTCATCAACCGGGGCTGTTGCTTGCTTGGGGATTGTTGTTGAAGGAGCAGCCTTTGCTGGGGTCGGGGCAGGAGCGAGTGCCAAGTTTGCCGATTGAGGTATTGCAACCGGAGTTGGAGCCGACGCCATTGGAACAGGAAGTGAGGAGAGAACATTCGAACGGCAACACGGTTTCGCGAGAGCAACAGTTTGAGGTCGGTACATCACTGTTTGTTGTGGGACGAGTCGAGTCTGCACCTGTGGAACTTGCATGACGACTTGATACGGAACGTCTCGGTACTGAACCTGCCGCTGATATTTCGTTTCCGCGACCGTTTTGTTCACCATTTTGGGAACCCAGACCATTTTGTAGCCACCTTCGTCCACGGTGACTCGTTTATGAGTCGTGACTGGCACGTTCACCGAAACAGCTTCGCGGCGAACGCGTGTCTGCGTCACTGGGCGATATGTTGTCACCTGTTCCTGTCTCCAGGTTGTTTGGACCTGGGGAACAACTGGAGCAGGGTAGGCAGGTTGTACAGCGATTGGCTGACATCGATTGCAAGAGTTGAAGCCTGAAAACCGATATTGGGCATTCGCTGTTGTCGGAGCCGTAATGACCAGAATTAACCAGAAAACTTGCTTTTGAAAACTCATCCAACCTTCTCCCTGTTTGGCAGGCTGCATTCATTGCAGCCCTGCATTAGTGGGTTGTCGTCAAGATGGGAGGTTTAGGTTAAATGCAAATATGGGAAATTATGGCAAAATAGGAATCTTGTGATTCACTCGTGGGAAACAGGGGCTGTTCCCTTTGTTACCGGATTTGCGAGGGTCCCGATTCCAGTGATCGAAATTGAGACCAAGTCGCCATCTTCGAGAGTAAAGTCGTCATCCGGCACGATGCCTGTTCCGGTCAGCAGGAAGGCACCGCTTGGGAATTCGTCTTCGCGCCCTAGCCAATCTGCCAGGTCTGGAAGTTTGCGGTAAAGTTGACCAAGGTCGGTCGTGTCGTTGAAAACTGCTTCTCCATTTCGCTCGATGGTCA
>DAOUPA010000031.1 GCA_030626405.1 Planctomicrobium sp. | reverse complement strand
TGAAACACTGACGATTCTGGATACGGAAAACCACAGCATCACGTACGTGATCGAAGATGGTCCGGAACCGATTTCCAAGTCGACTGTCGCGAACTATGTCGGGCTGCTGCAACTGAGTGCAGTCACCGATGAGAACTCAACCTTCATCGAGTGGAGTTCCACTTACGAATCAAACGATCCGAACGCTGTCCACGAATTCTGCAATCCAATTTATGTTGCGCTCTTGGCGGCGTTGAAGCAGCACTTCGCAAAGTGAACTGATGAGATCACTTCTCTCTTGCTGATGCACATTCGGCTTGATGGATTCTAGCGTCTCAATCGCTTAGAATCGCTCTTTTCGAGTATTGAAATTGTGAGCATACCCCAGGAGTAAAAATGAGAGTTCGTCCGCTTGTTTCTCTGATGACGACAGTGGCGTTTTGCGTCGTCTTTGTAAGTAACGTCTCCGCGAGAGATCGTTGGACGCCAGAACAGGCGAACGCCTGGTACGCACAACAACCGTGGATGGTTGGTTGCAACTTCAATCCGAGTAGTGCGATCAATCAACTTGAAATGTGGCAAGCCGATTCGTTCGATTCTCAAGTGATTGACCGAGAACTCGGCTGGGCGGAAGACCTTGGCTTCACCAGCGTCCGAGTTTATTTACACAATCTTCTATGGGAACAGGATCAAAAAGGATTCCTGGAACGAGTCGATACGTTTCTCTCGATTGCCGATAAGCATGGAATCGGTGTGATGCTGGTTCCCCTCGATGGAGTTTGGGATCCACAACCGAAACTCGGCAAGCAGCGTGCGCCACGTCCGCATGTTCACAACTCTGGCTGGATTCAAGCACCGGGTGCTGAAATTCTGGGTGACCCAAAACGACACGATGAATTGAAACCTTACATCACTGGGTTGATCCATCATTTCCGTAATGACAAACGGATTCACGCCTGGGACGTTTTCAACGAACCGGAAAACACCAATGTCTATTCGTATGGCAGCGAAGGATCGAAAACAGAACTCACTAACAAAGCGGAAATGTCAGCGCTGTTGCTGCGAAAGGTTTTCACCTGGGCACGAGAAGCCGACCCATCGCAACCACTCACTGCTGGAGTCTGGCTCGGACCATGGCCAGAACATGACGGGGTTTCGCCGATTGAAAAGATCATGCTGGAAGAGTCCGACGTCATTAGCTTCCACAACTACGGTGGGCTTGAGCACGTCAAACCACGTGTCGAGCAACTCCGTCGCTACAACCGACCGATCCTTTGCACCGAATACATGGCACGTCCGGCAGGAAGTCGGTTTGATCCTGTTCTTGGCTATTTCAAAGAGCAGAAGATCGCTGCCTACAATTGGGGATTTGTCGCCGGGAAAACACAAACCAACTATCCCTGGGATTCCTGGGGTAAGACGTACACCGGCGAACCGGATCTCTGGTTTCACGAAATCCTCCGCAACGATGGAACACCTTACATCGCCGAAGAAGTGAAGTATATCAAGAGTCTGACAGCATCAGACTAAGACGAAACGCGAAGCAATTGGACGGTCAGGCGAAGCAGTGCGGTCGGTTTCATCCGGTGTGGTCGGTTGTCGCTTTCACAGCCGGGGTTGGTGTGGTTTGTCCAGGAGTTTTCTTCTGCGTATCTGTGCCAGGTAGGACGTCCTTGGCACTCGTAATGATTTTTCCGATATACAGCCATTCGCGAATTGGCTTCGGGAGGAAGAAGTGCGTTCGTTTGAACATGATCGTCGATCCATCCTTGCGCACCACGTACCAAGTCCGGCACTTTCCGGCCATGTGGGCGCTCCTCATCTCGCCTCCGTAGATCAGCTTGAAGATCAGTGCCCAGCAAAGGCAATTTCCAATCATTTGTTGATCTCCATTAACACCTAGTGCCTTGTCAGGCCTAAAAGTTGAGGCTGTGAGTCCGGAATACCGCTCCTTTGTCGCTCCCGTTCACTTCCTTAACCCCAAAATTAAGCATTGAAGCAACACTAGACTGCCTGAAGTCACTGAATGGCGACACTGACACATTAGGCTGGCACTGAACATTCTTCGTCACCCACCTTTCAACGATCAGCTTAATGTAGAAATTGTGGCTCTTACGTGTTTATCTCCGCTCCACAAAACTGCTTGTAGCGAAGGCTCGTTTCGTGACGAAAATAACGACGATCACGAATGAGGCTTCTTGAATCGATTGCGATTCTTTCTGGCGAATGGTTCATCCATAGTGTGCATTCATTCGGCACATTCAGTGAGAAGAAATCTGTGTCCAGGATTCATCGCGCACGCTGAAATCGAGTTCATCGTGAAGTGCGTTTCTTCGATTGCATGAACAGAACCAGTTTGAAATCAAAACTGAAGAAGAGGTCCCCGATCCGCAGCCAAATTGAATCTATCAGGGAATGGTTTGTGACCAAATTCGTTTGGCATTTCTTGCTCGGGTGCAATTGAACCCGAATCGCAGGCCAGAGACCCCTCGGAAAGATATTGCGTTCAGCGGTGTGTAAGAAGTACAACATGGATTGTCGAAATTAGAATTTCGACCAAAGTCTGGTTGACCGATTTCAGAAAATGATGAGAATGTCTCTCACTCAACCGGCAAGAGACGCCGGTCACACATCACAAGTCCTTACAGCGAAACGACTCATCCTCCTGTAAGATTCCTCATTCCCTTTCCTACAAATTCGTCATTGATGACGCAGCTTGCCGTGTGCCTTGTGCCATGAGCAGGCTGATGGGCAGGACGCCCTTTTTTTATGTTCCCCCCCTCCCGACAACCCGGTTCAGTTGCCCTTCGCGGGCTGATCCCCTCAGCCAGTTTCGTTGGCTGTGCCGAAATCATCGTTTCTTCGGTGGCAGCGCACAGCGACGAATGTACTCCGGGATGTCTCTTTGCCACTCTGCCTGGCAGCCGTACTCACGGCAAACACTTTATTCCCCAAGCCCTTCAACGCGGGGCCGCGGCGATCCTCACTGATTTCCCACTCGCGGACGTTTCCCTTCCACAATGTATCGTTTCTGATGTTCCCAAGGCTTATGGTCAGATTTGCCATGGCATGTACGGTCACCCTTCCCGAACTATGGGAATCGCAGGAGTGACAGGCACCAATGGTAAAACAACGACCACATGGATTTTGAGGTCCCTTCTCGAACATGCCTCTCGTCCAATGGGAATTATGGGAACGATCGAAAACAGTGATGGCGTTACCGGCGAGCCTTCCTTGCTCACCACCCCCGATGCCATGACCCTGGCCCGACACCTTGCAGCCATGCGAGATCGAGGGACAAAGTACGCAGCCATCGAAATCTCAAGCCATGCACTGGACCAATCGCGTCCCGCTGGTGTTGGTCTCGATGTTGCGATTGTCACCAACATTACTCACGATCATCTGGATTATCATAAGAATCTTGATGATTACATCGCTGCAAAAACGAGAATTATCGATTACATCAAGCCGGGTGGTATTTTGATTCTCAATGCTGATGATCAGCATTGGGAGAAGTTACTTCCCGATCAAGATCGACGGGTTCGAGTTTTGACATATGGAACTTCAGACGATGCTGATGTCACCGTTGAAATCCTTGAAATGACTTCGACCGGTTCTCGGTTTCGTCTGCACTACGGTGTCGAGAGACTGGAATGTGAAACCTCCTTGGTTGGACGTCATAACATTTTGAATTGCGCTGCCGCAGCGTGTGGTGCTATTCACCTGGGACTAATGACAGAAGAAATCTGTGTCGGACTCAAAGCGTGTGGGCCTGTTCCCGGCCGCATGGAAGCGATCGAGTGCGGGCAAGCTTACCGAGTCTTCGTGGATTACGCACATACTGACGATGCGATCACCCATGTCCTGGAGACTGTTCGCCATTTGACATCTGGACGAACAATTTTAGTCTGCGGAGCTGGAGGTGATCGTGACCGAACCAAACGACCTGCAATGGGAAGAGCTGCCTCTGGTGCCGACCATGTAATCCTTACCAGCGATAACCCTCGCAGTGAGTCACCAGAATCGATCATTGAACAAGTTCTGGTTGGGTTTGATAAAGAAAAACCAGAACCGGTGATTGAACTCTGCCGTAAAAAGGCGATTCAATCAGCAATCAGCCTGGCTCAACCTGGAGATACCATTCTTGTCACTGGAAAAGGACATGAAAAGTATCAAATGATTGGGGATCAACGCATTCCCTTTGACGATGTTGCGGTCTGCCGAGAATTGATTCAACGGGCACATCGTGAATCTCAATTGATGAACCTTCCTGCGAAAGTGGCAGGATAATGCAACACATTATGAATACAAGTTGGAAGCAGTCTCATGTGTGCAATTAGGTTCGACGAACTGATTGCGGCAATCGGTGGGGTTCCCATCGGGTTTCCTGAACAGATTGATTCGTTCACGCGGATTGAGATCGATTCGCGTCGAATCCAGCCTGGAGATTTGTTCTGGGCTTTAGATGGTGAAACACACAACGGTCACAAATTCGTTACCGAAGCCTTTCAGAACGGTGCGTTAGCTGCTGTTGTCGAAGAAGATTTTATTGAGACGGATCGAACGATTCGTGTCCAGGACTCACTGATGGCCTTGTGGGATTTCGCCGACTGGTACAGACGACAATTTGACGCACTGATCATTGGCGTGACCGGCAGTGTTGGAAAAACAACATCACGAAGAATGATCACCGCGGTTCTCTCTGCTCGATTTCAGGGAGTCGAGAGCCCAAAGAATTACAACAATCGATTTGGCGTTCCATTAAGCCTGCTGCAACTCGAAGACCAACACGACTTCGGTGTGTTTGAACTGGGAGCATCCAAGCCGGGTGAAATTGCCGAATTAACAGAAATCGTTCATCCCGAAGTCGGCGTGATAACTTCCATTGGACCGAGCCATCTCGACGAGTTCGGATCGTACGAGAACATCGTCAATACAAAAGGAGAATTACTCGAACGTCTTCCCGCCGAAGGCTTCGCAATTCTCAATGGAGATGACCGTAATGTCCGGCAACTCGGAAGCCGTGCGACTTGTCCAGTGACTCTGGTTGGTGAACGAAAACATAACGATCTTATTGCAACAGACGTGGTCGTCAGGAATGGCGAACTGGAGTTCCGCGTTGGATCCACCTCGTTCACCGTTCCAGTGAACGGAAAACATCACCTCACGGCGGCACTGATTGCAATTGCTGTTGGTCGTCAAATTGACATGACAGACGAAGAGATTCAACAGGGTCTCCAGTCGTTTACTTCAACCCAGGGACGATGCCAGACAATTTCAATCGGCCCGTGGACAGTGATCGATGACTCCTACAACGCAAACCCAATGTCAATGTCCGCGGCGTGCCGCACCTTGAAGGATTGGCAAACCAAAGGAAAACGAATTTTCCTCGCTGGCGACATGCTGGCCTTGGGAGAGTGGAGTGAAGATTTCCATCATTTACTCGGAGAAGAAATTACACGGTCAAAAATTGATCGTTTGATTGCTATCGGTTCGCAGGCAGCATACGTCGCAGGAAGCGCACGAAAAAACGGCATGGACGCCGGCTGTCTGGGAACCTGTTGCGATCAAGAAACAGCCATGATGTTGCTTGACCTCTGGTTGGAACCAGACGATGTGATCCTGATAAAAGGTTCTCGCGGTATGAAAATGGAAACCTTCATTCCCCGTCTTCAACAATTGGCTCAACAGCGAAGCACAGCAAGTTCCCCTCAGGATTCAATTCAACGCAAAGTCGCCTAATCAATTCCACAGAGACCCCCTCTGTCATTTCCCTCAATTCCTAAATCCTATATCCCAACTCCTCAACTTTGGATCCTGTTGCGCTGCCGATGCGGTTGCGGGACTTCATCAGCACTACCCTTCGGGGTGGCAAGCACTACCGGCGGAGGGCAGAGTGGTTACCTGGGTCAATCACTTCCAATTCGCTGCTTCGCAACAGGATTCTTTTTGACAGGATTCAGGAGTTAGGATTTAGCAGAGATGTTTCATTCATTTCCTGAATTCCAATTCCTTACCCCTCCTTCCCTTCCTCCTCACCTCTAGTCTCACCCATCCTCAATGATCCCCTGGTTGCTGCAACACCTCGTTCCACTGGCGGAACAAATGGAACAGCATGCCTCTGGCGATTCGCGTGTCTACTTAACGGCACGAACCGCCATGGCTGCGGTGACATCGTTTTTGGTCGCTATCCTATTGGGACCAATGGCAATTCGATGGTTAAAGACTCGGTGTCGAGAACGAATCGATAGTGCCTCGGAAAAACTGAATCAACTTCATGCATCAAAGCAAGACACGCCCACGATGGGTGGTCTGTTCATCATCGCGTCCATTGTGATTGCCACTCTCGTTTGGGGAGACCTCACGAATACATACGTTCAAATCGGCTTGTTCGTTGCGATTTCATTCGCAGCACTGGGAGCAGTCGATGATTGGACCAAGATCGGAAAAAAAACTCGCGGGCTCAAGGCGAAACAGAAATTTATCGTTCAACTTGTTCTTGCTGGAATCACTGCAACCTGGTTGTACTTTGAGCAACGAGACAGAGCACACGGCCTCGAATTGATCTGGCCGATTGGTGAGTACGGAATCTGGCTTGGTGCCGGTTTCATTTTCTGGGGAGCTTTAGTGCTCGTCGGAACTTCAAATGGAGTCAACCTCACAGACGGTTTGGATGGGTTGGCGAGCGGTTGCGTGATTTTTGTGGGAACGGCGTTTGTCGCACTCACTTACCTCGCCGGTCACATGGTAATGGCCGACTACTTGAGCATCCCTTACATGGCAGGCTCTGGAGAGTTGAGCATTGTCATCGGAGCATTGGTCGGAGCCGTGTTAGGTTTCTTGTGGTTCAATTGTTACCCGGCACAAGTCTTTATGGGAGACACTGGTTCGCTGCCCATAGGAGCACTCCTTGCTCTGGCGGCTCTGGTGACTCGACAGGAAGTCGTCCTGGTGATCGCTGGCGGCATCTTTGTCATAGAAACACTCAGTGTCATCGCCCAAGTCGGGTGGTTTCGCATGACTGGGAATAGGCTCATCGCCTGTAGTCCCTTGCACAATCATTTCGTGTTCAAAGGACAACACGAAATCAAAATTGTCACTCGATTCTGGATTGGTTCAGCACTGCTGGCAATCCTTGGAGTCGCCAGCCTGAAGATTCAATAGCAGAAGTAGATAACAAAGAGTTGGTAGTGGGGAGGAAATTGCTTTTCTGACTTCCTACCAACTACCCACTATCTACTACCAACTCAGTTAAAAGCAGCGTAGGGAGAGAGGGGATGGAAGTCGATTCGGTTTTCGGATCGAATCGGCTTCCAACCTTTTCCTGAGCTGAAACATATCAATCGCCATCCTGATAAAGGAATGCGAGTCGCGAGTAGATGTTACCCAAGCACTCCATTCCCAATTCTCTATTCCCCATCCACTCATGTTCCATCACTCATACGCAAAATTCGGACTACTCATCGTCATCACCCTGACAATGCTCGTCCCTTCGTGCAGTTCATTAACGTGGACTGGAACCCACGATGGCGTTCGCTACAGCATTCACCGTGACAAGCGGACTCACGCGATTGTCAAAGGAGAAAATGGTTCGTTGATGTACGACTCGCCTGAACTCGTTGTCCTTAGCGAAGCAGGGAGTCTCGTCATCAATGGGCAAGCTTCAGGAACTGTTGGCGAAGGAGACCTTGTCGAGGTCACAGAACTTGGCACTGTTCTAGTGAATGGTCAGCGTCGCGGTGATAAATTGACAGGACATGCGGAAATGCAGCAAAGAATCAATCAAGCAAAGTCGATGATTCAAACTCATTCAAACGCAGAACTCGAATACAAAGCAAACAACGGTTGATTGATGAAAATGTTTATGCCACCCACTTCAAGTGTGTGGCGAAATAAACCATGTTTCAAAGTACAACGAATTTTCAAGCGCTGTAGGGAGAGAGGGACGGGAGTCGGTGTGAAGCAATTTACATCGACTCCCACCTTTTCTGTACTCTCCTCAGATGTCTCTTCTTCGGTTCAATTAGGTTGCTGACCCAGCAGCTTTCTTAGTACGCTGCTCTCAACACGCAATCGCGTGAGTATAACGCCTTGGTTCTCCAGTGCTTCTTTCAAGGACCACTTTTCCAAATCAGTTCATGCGGTCAGGAATTTCTCCATGCTGAAATTTCAAGTTCAGCGATCCATTCAAATCGACGCATCTCTCGAAAAAGTATACGATACCGTTGTTGACTATGAGACATGGACCACATGGTCTCCCTGGTTGTGCGCTGAGCCGGATGCCAAAGTCACGATCACAGGCGAGCCATCTTCGGTTGGTGCCGTTTATGCCTGGGACGGAGAAATCGTCGGGGCAGGGGAGTTGGAACATCAGAACCTCGAACCGAATCGGCTCATCGAAGATGAAATCCGTTTCACGAAACCGTTCAAATCCAAGTCGAAGGTTTTCTTCGAAATCGAACCGGTCGATGGTCAAACGAAAATCACCTGGCACATGCAAGGCTCAATGCCTGTGTTCCTGTTCTGGATGATACCAATGATGAAAACCTTCATCGGCATGGACTGTGAACGTGGTCTGAAGATGCTCAAAGAGTGGATCGAAACAGGAGAGATACTTTCGCAAACTACGATTCGAGGAATCAAAACGATCGGCCCTTTGAAAATTGTCGGTGTTAGAAAGACCTGCACATTCGACGAGATTGGTTTATCAATGGAAGGCGCGTTCTGTGAAGTCACCCAAAATATGACGCAGCTTCAACTCCCTCTTGATGGTCAAGCAATCTCGGTCTATCACAAAATGGACCCGAAAGCCAAAATATTTGAATATACAAGCGGCTACACGGTTCCTGATTCAGTTGGCGATATTCCTTCCGACCTCATCGCGTGGTCGTCCAAAGAAATCGAATTCGGCACTCACGCTATCTTTGAAGAGATGGCTGTCCGCTTTCCTGCAGTTCAAAATCTCTCAATCTGGTCGATCCCACAAGTTCAAGCGTTGGCCACCGAACACATTGGCAGCTACGAACACCTCGGCAATGCCTGGAGCGCCGCCAATCAATATGCTCGCTTCAAGAAACTCAAGCAAAGCAAGCACGGCACGTTTGAGATCTACAGGAACGATCCCCAGAAAACACCACCAGCGGAACTGAGAACAGAGATATTCTTGCCACTGAAATGATGCGCTCGGGATGTTTCGAACTTCACATTTAGGTTTACCTGCAAGATGGGCGACACAAGGTAGCAACCCATCATGACTTGCGAAGTCGACCTTGTTCAATAGAATATTGCGGTCCACTTCTCTCGTTTCTCGTTGAAGATTAAAATTGACAAGTTTTTTTGTGAATTTGTGAGATTGTCATCGAACATTTCCTGAGACTCAGGGGTAAAATGTTGAATTCGCAGATTTTGACCGTTACAATTCTTCAGCAAGACCACAGTCAATAACACCAATTTTAACAGAAACCCTCAACCAATTTGTTCAGTCGGGCAGAACCATTGATTTTGTTTTAGATTACAAACATTTAGTTTATTTCTGATCCATGGAGGATACCCGATGAGACCCAATACTTCTTTTTCAAAACGCACGCGAGGATTTACCCTCATTGAATTGCTTGTCGTGATCGCGATTATTGCAATTCTTGTCGCGTTACTTTTGCCTGCGGTGCAGCAAGCTCGTGAGGCGGCGAGGCGAACTCAGTGCAAGAACAATTTGAAACAATTCGGACTTGCGATTCACAACTATCATGACACGCATCGATCGTTCCCTTTCTCCTGGATGCTCGGCGCAGACTTTAATGCATCACCTTGGGGAGTTCAGATTCTCCCTTACCTCGATCAGGCGCCTCTTTGGAATAAATGGGATTCGTCTATCCCCCCATTTGATGGAGCGGCAGCGTTCGGCTTTGGCCCGGCAGTAAGCATCCAAAACAATCTGGAAGTGATTGCGACCCCACTCTCCGTTTACGTTTGCCCTTCGACTTCGAGTGAAGCAACGCATGATTACGATTTGAGTCCGGCAGGATTTCCAATTACCTACACAGCTGCTCGATCAGATTACATCACGACGAACGGTGTTCGCTCAGGATTTGCTAGCGTTGCTTATGCTGGAAGCGCAGGAGGCTCGCGTGGAGGGGCATTGAATTCAGTTGGAATTGATCCTTCATCAGGAGCGAGCGGCGATTCAACCTCAAGGATGCGAGACATCATGGACGGAACCTCGAACACAATTCTCATTGGAGAACGTGTTGGTGGCACGGATATCTATGACAACCGCGGGCAATTGAACGCAACGTTTACCGGTGCTTTGGGAACCGTGAACGGGGGTGGTTGGGGAGATATCCTGAACGGTGAAATGTGGATCGCGGGAGCACTGTTCGATGGAACACCTTCTCCGTTCGCACCTAGCGGTGGACCTTGTGCCATTAACTGTTCGAACGCACGTGGGGCAGGACTGTACAGTTTCCATACTGGCGGGTCGCAAGTCTTACTTTGTGACGGAGCGGTCAAGTTCTTGAGCCAGAATATCGA
Source organism: Planctomicrobium sp. (assembly GCA_030626405.1). GTDB lineage: Bacteria > Planctomycetota > Planctomycetia > Planctomycetales > Planctomycetaceae > Thalassoglobus. Next base: position 17,308 of record DAOUPA010000031.1, on the reverse strand, counting down.
TGCCGGAACATTTGCCGGATTGGTCACTCGCGCCAAAGGGGAAACTCTCGGTGAGTTTTAAGTAAGACTGGTGCAGGGCGTTGAGGCGGTTGACCGTGAGTTCGGAAATCGCCTCCATCTCCCTGTTTGGGATTGTGCGTTCGGATTTCTTCCTCCCCGTTCTAATATCGAAAGTTAGATGATGCTCAGTAGTAATGGTATGTCGTGGCAGCGGTTTTCCGCAGGGCGCTCCCTTGTTTTTCTCTTGATGTTCATCTGCGTTTTATGCGTTCTTCCAGGATGTTCAAAAGAAGAGGAAGTTTATCGGAAAGAAACTTCAGTGGTGACTGGAAAGGTGCTTGTGGACGGTGTTCCAGTTCCAGTAAAAAACCCTCTGAAGGTTGAATGCCATAATGTTGCGGGAATGGATCAGGAGCATCCCACGATTTCTTCCGCGCTCACAGGTGAAGATGGAAAGTTTGAAATTTCCACTTATCAATCTGGTGATGGACTGCCCCCAGGTGATTACGTGCTGACTTTTATGTGGGGCAAAATGAACCTCATTGCAGGCAGCTACGGTGGACCAGACCAGTTAGAGAAAAAATACCTCGACCCCGAAAAATCAGAGTTCAAAGTGACAGTCAAAGAGGGTGAACCCGTCGATTTAGGGGAAATAAAGTTGGTGACAAAGTAGATCAAGTTGCATCGTTTTTCCTGTGGCGGTTTGTTGAAATCGCCACAGGGAACGCTGTCCTTGACATGGTGCTGACTTGCGTGCCTCTTTGAAAATCACTCATACTTGAATTGGGCTTGTTCTTCTCGATAGTGATGCTCCTACCAATAACGGAACGGTTATGAAGTTTCTCTCTACGTTGGCTCTCGCCTTCATGCTTCCTGTCGTAACATTGGCTGACGATAAGCTGGAGCTTAAAGCTGAGATTCCAGACGCGATCCACCGGTATGTTTCTCGCCCGGAAGCAGACTTTGCCTGGGAGAAAATCAATACCCTCGACACTCCTGTGGGGCAGGTTCACCAACTGCGTGTGACCTCTCAGAAGTGGCACGGCATCGTTTGGAAGCATGCAGTAGAAGTTTACATTCCCAAAAAACTGAGCTACTCAAATCACGCGCTCTTGTTCGTTCATGGTGGCAGTAAGCCGAGTCCACCGAGTGAAGGCGACATGAAGTCAGGCTTGAAGCTGGCAGAAATGTGCGGTGCTCCTGTCGTGATGGTTCATCAGGTTCCGAACCAACCACTTTTCGGCGGTCGGACAGAAGACGACCTCATCACCGACACTTGGCTCAAGTACCTCGAAACTGGCGATGACACTTGGCCGCTCCTCTTCCCGATGGTGAAAAGTGCAGTCAAGACGATGGATGCCGTTCAAGAATTCTCCAAGGCTGAACTCAAACAACCGATTGAAAAGTTTGTCATCACCGGCGCTTCAAAACGTGGTTGGACAAGTTGGCTCACACCGGTTGCAGACAAGCGAATTGCAGCAACGGCGCCGATTGTGATTGATGTTTTGAACTTTCGAGCACAAATGAATCATCAACTCGATTCCTGGGGAAAATTCAGCGAGCAAATCATTGATTACACAAGCAAAGGGTTGATCAAACGACCGGGTGAAAAAGAATCGGCACGTGAAGTTCAGTTACGACTGATGATGGACCCGTTCACCTATCGCAAGCAGCTATCGCTTCCCAAACTACTGATTGTCGGCACGAACGACCGTTACTGGGCAGTTGATGCAATGAATTTGTACTTCGATGGTCTGGTCGGAGATCGCTACATTCGACAAATCCCCAACGCCGGTCATGGCTTGGATGGTGGTCGTGATAGCGCTCTTGCAACTCTGGCGGTCTTCTTTCGGCATGTCGCGTCGAATACCGATCTGCCCCGCATTTCATGGGATTTTTCAAACGGGCAACAACTCTTGAAATTGGCAATCGATAGTACGCCTGCTCCGACAAATGTTCGGCTCTGGTCTGCCAAATCGGATGATCTAGATTTCCGCGATGATCGCTGGAACTCGAAAATACTGACTGGGAATGGTAAAAGCCGACTCGGCACTATTGAACTTCCAAAGTCTGGACACGTCGCCCTTTATGGTGAAGTCGAGTTCGATTTCCACGGCCTGCCATGGTCTCTGACGACGCTCGTCTATCGGAAATAATTCCCCTCCTCAAGTAGGCTGATACGAGTCCCTGTATGGCGTTGCAAAGTGGCTCGAATTCAGGAAGAAACTCCTCCATCACGAGTCGCTTCATTTAACTCACTCAGTTTTCCTTGTAGGAACATTGTTGGCTCAGTGATGCACAGGAATCGGTAGCCTTCTTTTGCCAGTTGTGGACCGTCGCCGATCATCCACATCGGTTTGCCAGCGTCACTCGCAGCGGAGCGAATTTTTCCAAGTGCAGTCTGAAGCTTTACCGCTTGTGGATTCCAGCAGACGCCAAGATCCGCAGACAAATCATATGGACCGACTGCCATGGCAGTCGTAAGAGGATGCTCAGCAATTGCGGTGACGTTGTCGAGTCCTGTGCGTGTTTCGATCTGCGGCAAGATGACGAGATGATCCTCGACCGTTGATTTCCAGCTTTCATAATTCACATCGCTGACCCAAAGGTTTCCCGGTCCGCCAGGACGCCTTCTTCCACGCGGTCGTAGATACACAGCATCTTGAATGACCTGCATCGTCTCTTCATTTTCCACCGTTGGAATCATCAGACCGCACGGCCCCAGGTCCATCGCTAGGCGAATTGGAGTGAATTCCGCGGCAGGCGGGCGAATGAGAATCGGGAAGTCCCGCCGCCGACCAATGGCGCACGCTTCAGCAACCATGGTAGCATCAAAGGTTAAGTGCTCCAGATCGATGATCAAGTAGTCGAGCTTCGCCTCCATCGCCATTTCGACCATTCCAGGCCAGAAATGAAACGTGCACAACATGCCTGTTGTCACTCGATCTACCTGGGCGAGTTTCTCTCGTAAGATGATTGCCGACTTCATGAGGAGAATTTCCGTTCTAATTAAGTAGGACCTGTTCTACCGGCCGAAATTATTCGAGAATTCAAGGGCCGGTGGAATCGGCCCTGTCTTTCAAAATCACTTCGGTACTTTCCAAACCGTCACGCCGAGATGATAGCCGGTGTGTAGCGGTGAATTGTTGGAGTACCAGGCTGTGACAATTCGACCATCTTCACGTTGAACGCTTTCCGGGTAACCGCAATCGCCGCCATCGGCGGTGCGTGCCACGCGGATTGGATCGCTCCAGGTTGCTCCATCGTCGTTGCTCAATTTCGCGAGGACACCGCGATGTCCATTCACGCGATTTCCATAGCTGAGTAACAGGCGCCCGTCTGTCAGTCGCATGAGATGGCCATTGATTTCGTTACGACCGGTGACAGGGACCGGTTCCTGCCATGTGAGGCCGTTATCGTCACTGCGGATGAGTTCCATCTTGTCGATCCTCGCAGCCGCGAGCCAACTCTTACCACCGAGCGGGAAGATGCCGGTTTCATTGTGTCGCTTCCCAATGACTGAAACAACTTCCCATGTCCACCCATCGTCGTTGCTTCGCAAGTGTGAAGAACGCCAGCCTTTGGTTTTTGTTGATTTCGAAGGATCTTTAAATTCTCCCTGATAACATGAAACATGCAGCGCCCCATCGTCTCCGGTCCAGATATCACCGAACGGAATGTATTCCGTCCAGCCTGATTCAGCAGCAGGAAAGGCGTCACGTTTTTCCCAGGTACGGCCTGCATCGCTCGAACGCAAAACCCAACTGCGAAGTATCGCATCACGAAAAGCCGCTTGTTTCGGTCGAATTTCCTGCTTCACATCGGTCCAGCCAGAGCAGAGCACGACAAGGTCGCCATTTTTCGCCATACCAGCGGCATGATTCATTCGGATGGTCTTCGGCTTGTGCTCGGTCACCGTACTCAGTTTTTTCCAGGCAATGCCATCACGGCTGGAGTAGCAATCGATGTCGGCTTCCTGTTGTCCGTGACTCGGTTTGTTGTGAAAAATGGCAATGATCGTGCCGTCTTTCAAAAGCGTCAAATTCGGCCACGCACACACGTTCTCAACCGCTAACACTTGCTGAATATGTTCCTCTGGCAGGGCGATTTCTGGTGCTGGTTCCGCCGCTTGTGAACTACTTGAACAAAACAAGACCAACAACAAGGTAACTGAACTCGTAAATGAACTTCGCATGATGATGAAGTGACTCTCTTTCTAAGTTCTAGAAGGAAATGAACACACCCTGCGCGACAGGGAGACTGAGGGGCAAATTGCCGGAGAGTGATTTGTTTTGGATTTGATGTGAACGACAATTTGCCTCCATAAGCGTGAAAGTGTATGTACCGTGCTGTGGGCAATCTGTCGAGTCACCAATCTCTGAGATCAAAGTCTACTCCGACAGATTGACTACAGCCACCCGACCGATTGTGAAAATTTAGAATCACATCTTACTCATTTACCACTCAATGGTATCGAACAATTTTCGCAGCTTTTGACCGCGCGTCGAATTCAAAGATTTCACCCAGCCAATGCGGCCTTGCAAGTGTGATTGAAAGTCGGGGTGCTCGTCGCGATTCTGTGATTCAGGATCGCTTTGCGCGCAGTTGTGCAGGATCGCGTGAAGTTGTTTGTATTCAATTCGAGGGCTGTTCAGTTTTTCGTTGACGATAATTCCAGCAAGTTTTTGTTGGCGGCTGGAAGTCATCACGACGGATTTTCGCCGGTGAATCGCGAAGCCTTCGTCCATGATGATTGCCAGGGCGAGGGTCTGGAATTCTTTGAGGGCTTTTTTGAAGGAATCATTCCCGGAGAATGCGAGGTCGTCAGCATAGCGGGTGTAGTTCGCTTTGAATCTGTTTGCAAGTCCTTGCAAACGACAGTCGAGCCGGTAGGTAATGAGATTTGCCAGCGCTGGGGACGTCGGAGCACCTTGCGGGAGATGTGGTGAGTCATACAAGAGTTCCAGTTCGCGGACAACATCACTTGGAGATCCAACAAAGAGTTTTCGAAAGACCGACTTTGGGATTCGGTTCGTTGTCAGACCGGTGAGAGTTCTCGCCACGGTTTCAGGATAACCGAACGTTCTCAACGCGCCGAAGATGCGATTCGCTTGAATCGATGGAAAGAAATTCGCCAGATCGGTTCGCCAGACAACTCGTTGCCCAACATGCGGTTTGGCGTAGGTGACCACAGACCTGCCTTTGCGGAAGCCATGCGCCGCGTCGTGTAGAGGGATTTTTTCGAAGAGTTCTCGGAGCAAGCGTCTTTGTACGCTCATTAATTTCGGGTAGGGTATCTCCAAGAGTCGACGTTTTCGGTTTTTGCAATCCAAGTGAAATTCATATCGCGGATCGCCTTTGTCGCACCGCGCCAAGGGGGGGCGCGCAGATATCCAGTCGAGTTGTTGCGCCGTGAGTCCGAGAAACTCCGCAAGTTGAACCGACGATGTCATCGCCGGGAGTTTCCATGCCAGGAATTCCCTTCGCATCGGAATGAAACTCTCCGGGTTCAGCAGGGTTTCGGGGAGTTTCCTCGCTGCAGCGAGTTTGATTCCTGACCCTCGCAGGATCTTCGCTGGCGTCCATTTCTGAACGAGAAGAAAATTCTTGACTTCACGAAGAGTCGGCGGCGTAGTCAAGAATGGAAATGTCTTGAAGAGTTGGTCAACGAGTTTGATGACTTTTGGTCGACACGCTTCGAGTGCGAGCGCATCGACGATTCGCTGGGAAATCGAAAGCCGGTCGAGAGACCCACCCAAGATGATTCGTGCCAAAGAATCTGCAAACTCCGACAACTTCTCTTTCCTTTTCAAAAGCGGACTGTCCTTTCACCAAACTGGTTGTGCGTGAGAGTTGATTCGCCTTTGCGAATGGAATCTCATGCCACCGATGAGCAGGCTTCAAGTATGACCTCGGAGTGACCCCGAGATGATGAACATTCCAGGAATATCCACCCACTGAAAGGACAGCCCATCGGAACGTTAGGAGATAGAGTATAAAAAACACAAGGATCAATCTTGTGTTCGGTAAGATCGTTACGCCTCTTTAGGGTCGAATCGGTAGCCAACGCCGTGGACTGTTTGGACCAGTTTGGGATTTTTCGGGTCTAGCTCAACTCGCTTTCTGAGTTGTGAAATGTGTTGATCGAGCGTGCGGCTGTTCGGCAGGTATTTCTCTCCCCAAGCTTTGTTGAACAGCGTTTGGCGATCAACGACTTGCCCAGAGCGAGCGTGGAGTAACTCCAAAATTTTGACGTCGCGGAGGCTGAGTTCGATGACCTGTTCCCCTCGCTTCGCCCGGAGTTGAGCTGGTAGTACCTCAAGGGCTCCCATTTGAAATGGTTTTGGTGGAGAAGGTTGGCTGCCCATTGTGCGACGGGTGACTGCACGGATTCTGGCGATCACTTCGCGCACGCTGAAAGGTTTTGAGATGAAGTCGTCGGCGCCGAGTTCAAAGCCGACCAGGCGGTCGACTTCTTCTGACTTCGCGCTGATGAACAGAATCGGAATGTTCGGAGATTGGTCCCGAATCTTGCGGCAGACTTCAAAGCCACTTTGCTCAGGCATCATGATGTCGAGGCAAACGCAATCGGGATTGTGCGTTTCAAAGAGCCGCAGCGCCGTACGACCGCAACTGGCCGTGACAACTTCGTAACCTTCTTCCCGCATCACTTCTGCGAGGCCATCGCGCGTATGGAAATCGTCTTCGGCAATCAGAATTTTCATGACTCGTCCTCCTGTTCCGGCGACGTCTGAATGTTGACTTCAAATTGAGTACCATCGCCATTGGACCGGACTTTCACGTCTCCACCATGCAAACGCGCGAGATACTGCACAATCGTCAGGCCGATCCCCGTTCCTGCCGATTGACTCAGTAGGTCGGAGGCTCTCCAGAACGGTTCGAACACCTTGCTTCGGTTTGAGACATCAATCCCAGGGCCGTGGTCGGCGACGATAAGTCTAATTTCCTGTTCTGATTGCGAACTGCAAATCTTCACCCACTTTCCGTCAGCGGCGTATTTCTCGACATTACTGATGAGGTTTCCGAGAATCTGTTCGAGGATGTCAGGATCGATCATCGTTGGCTGAGTTGCGTTCAAGTCGAATTCGACTTCGATCTCTTTTTGTTCGAGCGATGGACGGAAGCTGTCGAGAACGGTTTGGATGATTTCGTCGACAATGACTTCTTTGCGGCAAACTCGCAGGGTTTGTTTTTCCTGTCGAGCAAAAGCCAATACGTTCCCAATGAGCCGCGTGAGTCGCTGACTTTCTGAGAGAATCACACTGAGCCGTTTACGCGGTTGCTCGATGTTTTCTTCGAGTGAATCGAGGTCTCGATCGAGGAGTTCGGCATACATTCGAATGTTTGTTAGCGGCGTTCTTAATTCGTGCGATACCTGATTCACGAAGCTGACTCTCCGTGACGCCTCGCGTAATTCTCTGCCAAATTGCAAATCAATTGCATACGCCAAACCGATCAGCGCCAAACCACTGATGACCAACCCGGCGATCAGATTGAACGTCCCGCTTCGCTCAGCGGTCATTAAGTGCAGCGGAACGAACGTCTGCAGTTGCCACGCGGACAGTGGCGATGAAAGACGGAACTCCGCAGTGGGTGCTTCCTCCGGATCCGGATCAAACGGTCCCCATTTGTAGATTACATCTTTTCCGGACTCGACAATTTGAATACGCGACGGCACCGAGTCTGCCCCTTGCGCAATGCTCGGAGTGTCCGGCAGTTCGGCGATGATATCCGCAATCCATCGGGCACGCTCCACTGCCACTCCTACGATGTGACCATTCTCGCGACGCTGCCAGTAAATCAAATTGATCCCAGGCCCCCAGTTCCAGACAAACCAGTCACCAGCCTGTCTTGCAGGAGCTACCGACTTCGTTTTCATCTTCTGAGATGGTGCAGAGACGGTTTGTTTTCTTCCGTCGTTTGAAGAGGCGGTTTCGGAGAGTTGAAGCTGCCGGTCGTTGACGAGGTCGGACGCCTTTAAAATAAAGTCCCGTTCGACTTCTGTATGCGGACCTATCGGAGATGGGTAAAGCAGAACATCGTCTGGATTGATTACAAACAACTGAAAGATTTTTGGATCATTTCGGACAACATCACGCAACTCTTCGAGATTGTAACTGTCAATTGATGTCACCTTCTGCATGTCGACAGCGAGTGTTGCCAATTGGTCGGCAATGGAGCGATCAATCTCGTTCAGACGACCAGTGAGCAACCGTTGAATGTTCGCTTTGACGCGTTCCTGCTCATGCGACGCCAGCCGGATTCCTCCCCATCCCAACAAAATGAGCGGTAGGACCACAAGTAGGATCAGAAGTAATTTCGGATATCGGTTCACAACGTTACTGTATCAATCTCGAGTCGCGGTACAAAGAAAGACCGACCACCACAACTGGCGGTCGGTCTGATTTTGTCACAGCTAGGCAGCATCTATTTCTATCTTCGGGGGACTTGCTTTCTCTGCTGTTGCTCAGGTTGTTGTGATGGTGTCTGCAATTTCTGTTGTTGAAGTTTAGAAAATTCGGCGCCTGCGGGAGCATTGTCGGTAATGGTGTTTTGGAAAAATCTCATGTCTTTGCGGGCGCGGTTAAAGTCTCTGCTCTGGACAGCTTCCAACTGATATTTGTTACCAAGTAGGATACCCCGAAGTTTGACACTGTCGTACTTGTCGGCGTTTTCTTTCAGAAATCGACTGTTGAGGTCAAGAGTACTGGCACACTTGAGGATGTCTCCAGCGTCAAGGTAGTCAGTTGCTAAGCGGTTTTGCTCATTCGCAACAAACGCGACAACATCTTCCATCACAGTTTGTGTGAGCGACGCTTCGACTAGCTTGTCTTTGCTGCTGAACTTCACCGAAGTCGCTCCGCTCAGTTTGTCGGTCTCGCCGGTTTGCATGTTTCGGTAACTGGCAGAGACTTTTGCTAGCTGTAATTTTTGTCCATCTTCGGTTTCTGGAACTTCAACTTCGAGCACGACGTGTCGGTTCTGCTTGCTGTATAATTGACTGAAAACAAGCTGGATATTCTGCCCGGCGATCTCGGCTTCATCACCTAACACTCGCACTGGTCGAATTCCTTCTGGAACGGTGATTTTGACTTTCACTTCCTGAGCGACAATGGACGTCACTTCATCGAATTCACGGTTAAAGATGTCGGCCAATTCTGTTGCTCTCTCGATAAATTGATGATTCCCGCCACTGCGCCCGGCAAGCTTCGCCATCAGGTCTTCGTTGTAATTGAGCCCTAGGCCGAGAGTCGAAACGGAGATCCCTTCCTTCTTGAGTGACGCACCCAATGCTCCCAATTCGCTCGGAGTGCTTGGACCTTCGTTAGCCAAACCATCCGAGAGCAGAATAATTCGGTTCACGCGTTCTTTGTCGAGAAACTTACGAATCTCGGCGGCTCCTTTACTGACACCTGCGAACAGTGCAGTTCCGCCATTAGATGTGACTCCGGCAATCGCTTTTTTGACGTACTCTTTGTCAGTCAGTTTTGTCGCTGGGACCAGTACATTCACGGTTGTGTCGTATGTGACGACCGTGACGATGTCGTTCGGACCCAAGCGATCAATCGCGTCCATTGCAGCCTGACGTGCTTTGGCGATTTTCTCACCACTCATCGAGCCGGATTTGTCGAGCACAATCGCCACATTCACCGGCGCCCGCTCCTTGTCAGTCTTCATCTCAAAGCCAGTCACACCGACGCGAAGCCACGTCGTCTGTTTTTTTCCCGACTTCAAAACCTTGTAGGCAGGTGAGACATCGAGTGTTACCTGCTCCGCTTGAATAGTTCCCACATGGAGCAGAACTGCTGCGATGCCCAAGGCAATCAACGATTTGAAATTCATCTTCATGGCTCAATTCCTTTTTCAGAACGGTTTGATCAGTACGCTCATTAGACGAAAAACCGCGAAGTGAGTGGTCAGCAAGTCGTAAAAGGGATGTAAGAATATTGTAAGAGTGAAAAGAAAACTCCGCGAGATGATTTTTCCGAGGCAGATGACCCGCACATTGGACTCTGTTACGATCCACGGACATGAAAATGAGAGTCTTGTCCTTTTTCGGAGGCTATTGATGCCAACCGCTCGTTTATTGCTACTCACGCTGCTTTTTGCAACGGTGTGCTCTATTGGAATCTCTACTCCAAGCAGCGCCGCCGAACCGACTTCAATTCCGAAGAACTTTTCACAGAACAAGCTAGTTGCCTGGTGTATTGTTCCATTCGATGCCAAGAAACGTGGACCGGAAGCGCGAGCGCAGATGGTTGCTGACCTCGGATTGACTCGAATTGCCTATGATTGGCGGGCGGAGCATATCCCGCAGTTTGAGGATGAAATTCAACAGTATCAAAAACGCGACCTCGAATTCTTCGCCTTCTGGAGTTGGCATCCGAGCCTTGAACCGCTTATCAAGAAGTACGATATTCATCCGCAAATCTGGCTCACAAATCCTAGTCCGGACGCTGCGAATCAAGAAGAAAAAATCAAAGCCGCCGCGCAGCGTTTTTTGCCTTTGGCAATGAAAACCAAAGAACTCGGCTGCAAACTTGGTCTCTATAACCACGGAGGCTGGGGCGGCGAACCTGAGAATCTGGTCGCTGTCTGCAGGTACCTGCGAGAGAACCATGACGCTGACCATGTTGGCATTGTCTACAACTTCCATCACGGGCATGGACACATCGAAGACTTTGCGTCAGAACTGAAAATAATGTTGCCGTATCTCCACTGCCTGAACCTCAATGGCATGGCGGTACCAGCAACCGTTGAAGGTCACACAAACAAAATCCTCCCCATCGGCGATGGACAACATGAAGCCGCGATGATTCAAACCATCATCAACAGCGGCTACAATGGCCCCATCGGGATCCTCGACCACCGTAGCGAACTCGACTCAAAAGAAAGTTTGCAGCTGAATATCGATGGGTTGAAAAAAGTGCTGGCGGAAGTTGAATAAGTCGCCTGCTTTTTACCGAACGATCCCTCCCAGAAAAGAGTCGATGACACACCAATTGATCGCGATCTTATGTCTTCTCTCGGTGTGCGCGACTCATACTCATGCACAATCGCCTGCTCCAGGGAAGGCCAGCCTAACACTCCCTAAGGTAGTTCTCATTGGAGATTCGATTCGGTTGAGTTATGCCCCGACTGTGATTGAGGAACTCAAAGACCAGGCTGTTGTCGTCAGTCCGAAGCCGAATGGCGGTGACAGTTCGAAGGTTCTCAAAAATCTTGAAGCGTGGGTCATTCGAGAACAGCCAGATTTGGTCCATTTCAATTGCGGAATTCACGATACGAAGAAGTTTTTGGCGACGGGAGACTTTCAAATTTCGCCCCAGCAGTATGAAGCGAATCTACGTGAGATTGTCAAACGCATTCGAACTAAAACAAACGCAACAGTGGTCTTCGCCACATCGACTCCGATCATTGATGATCGCGCATTGAAAGCTCGGCAAGGACGGGATTACGAATTGCTCAACAGTAGCATTCTCAAATACAATGCGATTGCGAAAAAGACGATGAAAGACATCAAGGTTCCGGTCAATGACCTACACAGCCTGGTCGCTAATCCGGGACCGCCAGAAACACTGGAGACGCTTCTTGGCAGCGACGGCGTGCATCTCACCCCGCGAGCTCAGAAACTCCTCGGCAAGCAAGTTGCTCAAGTGATTCGTGGACACTTGAAGCAGAAGAAATGACGTTGAGTGAGCGAAGCCTGATCGAAGATGGGTGACGTGCACGAACTGGACTGTGATCCAACGTGTATGATGTTTTCATCTCAGTCCGGTCCCAACCCATTTAACCACCGGTGGCTAAACGGAGCCGGATTTACTCTCTTTCTCTCGGAATTCCTCGCGGAAGCTTTTCTTCGGCGCGACTGGTAGCTCGCGTTGTTGTCCCCATTTGTTGAGGACGTTGTAGACCATGAATCTGGGCAGTTTCGGGAGCCAGAAGCGGGCCATTTTTCCAGCGAAACGGTAGAGCCACGGTCGCTTCAGAATTGCCGCGGCGAATTTCATGCTCAATCTCTTTGAGACTGGGAGCAGTCCTTTCAGAGCAATTTTGCTTCGCCAGGTGTAGAGTTGCTCATGGATATTAATCTTGACTGGGCAAACGTCCGTACATGATCCGCATAACGTACACGCGAACGGCAAACTGGAATGTAGTTTCGTGTCGCTTGCAGGTGCGAGAATGGAACCGATTGGACCGGGAACCGTGTTGTTGTAGCTATGACCACCGCTGCGACGATAGACAGGGCAGGTGTTCATGCAAGCACCGCAGCGAATGCAATTGAGTGATCGGCGGAATTCCTCCGTTCCCAGTAATTCACTGCGACCATTGTCGACTAACACGACGTGCAGTTCGCAATCGTCGTTGCGTGGTCCATGGAAGTGTGTCGTGTAAGAAGTGATTGGTTGTCCTGTTGCCGAACGTGCAAGTAAACGCAGAAAAACTCCCAGATCGTTGGCGCGTGGGATGAGTTTCTCAATTCCCATGCAGGCGATATGAAGTTTTGGCAGTGACGTACCCAAGTCGGCATTGCCTTCGTTCGTACAGACGACAATGCCGCCGGTTTCTGCAATGGCGAAATTCACGCCGGTTAAGCCTGCATCTGCGGAGAGAAATTTTTGTCGCAGTTCCTGCCTCGCAGCTTCTGTTAAGTATTGTGGATCGGTCGCTCCTTTTTTAGTTCCAATCTTCTCATGGAACAACTCGCCGATCTCTTCTCGTTTCGTGTGAATCGCTGGCATGACGATATGGCTGGGGGGTTCCTCACGAAGCTGCACGATCCATTCGCCAAGGTCCGTATCAACAACTTCGATATCGTGTCGCTCCAGGAACGGATTGAGGTGGCATTCCTCGGTGAGCATCGACTTACTTTTGACGAGTTTTTTGACACCATGCTTCTGGAGTAAATCGAGGACAATTTGATTGTGCTCCGCCGCATCTTTTGCCCAGTGAACCTGAATGCCGTTTGCTTTCGCACGTTCCTCAAATTGTTCCAGTAGACTGTCGAGATGCGTCATCGTGTGCATCTTGATTTGCGAGGCTCGCTCGCGCAGGTCTTCCCATTCTGGCACGGTCGAGGCGGCAGCGTCTCGCTTCGCTCTCACAAACCAGAGGGTCCGGTCGTGCCAGCTTGCCCGTTCGGAATTCTTCACGAACGCTGCTGCTTTCTTTGGGTGTGATGTCGCTGTTGCCATTGGTTTTCTTGAGTCGTTGATACGCAAACCGACACTGAATAACGTGACCGAATGCCACTTGTCCGATTTGATCTCTTGTGTGAAGTCTTGAACTTGGGAATATGTCGTCTCGGAGAGATTGCTCCCATCATAGCATTTCTATCGCACAGTATGCAGCGTTCACCGCTCGTTCGCAGAATGAATGTTTTGAGGAGTGGCAGAAAACGAGATTTCATAAGCAATTCAAATCACTCATACACTGATTCCGACCCACATTTGACCAGTTTCTCGCCGACTCTTGGTGGCGAGTTGAATCACTCGGTCGAGTCCCTAGAATGACCGCTTCTTAACCTTTCCTTAACGCTCTCTTCATAACTATTATGGTGCCTGTGTGGAACTTTCAACGTTAGTGAACCTGATTTGTGAACTCGTTGGTGGGCTTGGGATTTTTCTTCTGGGCATGAAGAACATGTCAGAAGGGATGCAGGCAGTTGCGGGAAGTTCCCTCCGCCGATTGATCAGCATGGTGACGACTCAACGCGTTCTCGCGACGATAGTCGGTGTGATTGTCACCTGTGTTGTTCAGTCGAGTTCGATTACGACGGTGATGGTCATCGGGTTTGTGAACAGCGGAGTGATGGAACTCTCACAGGCCATTGGCGTGATTATGGGAGCGAATATTGGCACCACGATCACTGGTTGGATTCTGGTGTTGAAGATTGGGAAATACGGCTTACCGCTGCTGGGGTTTTCCGCTTTTGTCTATCTCTTCTCCAAAGGGGACCGCTGGCGGTACTGGGCGATGTCGTTGATGGGAGTCGGCATGGTCTTTTTCGGTTTGGAACTGATGAAAGACGCCTGCAGCTTCATCAAAGAACTTCCGGACTTTGAAGCGTGGTTCCAACGCTTTCAGGCCGATAGCTATCTCGGTGTGCTGAAGTGTGCCCTTGTTGGTTGCATCATGACGACTCTGGTGCAGTCATCGTCTGCGACGCTTGGTATCACAATCTCATTGGCCTATCAGGGAATTATTCCCTACGAAACAGCGGCTGCTCTGGTTCTTGGCGAGAATATTGGGACAACAATCACTGCATATCTGGCGTCGTTGGGAGCAACGACAAATGCTCGGCGAGCAGCATACTTTCACGTGATCTTCAATTTGATAGGCGTCTTCTGGATTACGCTCATCTTCCAGTGGTATATTGAGTTGGTTCAGTGGATTGTCGAAGGGGATGTGGTGCGAGCGGTTGTTGTCGACGGAGTTGATACCTTTCCAAATACAACGGCGGCTATTGCAGCAACGCACACCATTTTTAATGTGGTGAATGCGCTGATTTTCTTCCCATTTCTACCGTTCTTTGTCCGCTTTTTGGAGAAGGTAGTTCCGGCGAAGGACTTCAAGGAGAAGCCAAAGTTAACAGACCTCAGTATCCGCATTTTAGACACGCCCGCTCTGGCGATTGATCAATCTCAAAAGGAGATTGAAAGAATGGGAGATAGCTGTTCGAAAATGCTTGACTGGCTTCTTGAGTTGATGCAGCAAGATGATCCTGACAAATCTCTGGGGGACCGGTTGAAGCATCGCGAGCAAGTTCTCGACGCCATTCATGATGAAGTTTCCGAATTTATCACTCATCTACTTTCAGGCAATGTTCCCCATGCTGTGGCGGAGGAAGCGCGGGGGCAATTGCGTTTGGCCGACGAGTACGAATCTGTGAGCGACTATGTCGCAAACCTCGACAAATTTGATCGCAAACTGAGGCGCGATGGACATCGATTTACAGAGTCTCAACGTGCTGGTCTTGCAGATCTCAATCGACACCTTGCCGAGTATCTCGCAGCAATCAATGAAGCACTCGAGAAAAAGAATCGTAACGTCTTAATTAAGACCGAGACGAAGTCTCAACGTATTCGTGCCGATATTAAACAGCTCCGACGTCAACACCTCGAGGACCTCTCGGCCGGTTCGATTCCTCCACTCGTCAATGTCGCATTTCTTGCCGCGCTCAATGCGTACGCCCGAGTCCGCGACCACGCACACAACATTGCGGAAGTCGTTTCCGGAGAAAAATGAGCATTCAAGGTCTGAAGCGACATCGTTCAGCCACAAAGAGCACAAAGGACACGAAGAAGTTAAGTGTTTGTGCAATTGTTTACTCACGCTCATTTTCTGACTTTGTGCTCTTTGAGTCCTTTGCGGTTTTACTCATTTCGAATCGAGAGTCATTCGTCTTACTAAGTTCTGCGCCAAATTATTTTCAACAAAGTTGAGAACTTCGGCGAACCTTTTTTCGGTTTGGACGTCTTGTCCTTCAGTCACAGGGCATGACCTGTTGTGAATGAAAACATCTGATGAAGGTTCAAGACCCATGTTGTTTCTGAAACTCGATCTGAAGAGCTGTTCGTTAGAGAAGAACCAGAACTTTGTTCTGAGTTTGCTCGGCAGTGAGTTTAAGAAACTTGAACAATTCCTGGAATTGTGACGTCTTGGTCGTTATTGGAAACATCATCCAAAGCCCGGTGTCACAAAGACACCGGGCTTTTTGCGTAGGCGGAATCAGGAAACTTCCAAACTCCTGAATCCTATTTCCTACCCCAGGGTTGGTAGCTGAGATGGAGTAGCGTCTGGTTGAAGACCAGAAGACGGGGATTCGAGCGCCTCCCGACCCACTTTTTGATAGCGAGAGTAGTGGATAGTAGGGCGTGGGTAGGAAAGCTTTTGTCGTTCTCGTTCAACCTCTTTTTCCTATCTGCTACCCACTCTTCGTCGATGAAAAAATGACTATTGAATCCTCCAAGACCGTATGAAAAGGAGATGGTTCCAGAGCGTTTCCAAGCAACCACGGCTCGTTCGTCTATTGGCTAAGGATACCGCCTTTTCACGGCGGAGAGACGGGTTCAATTCCCGTACGAGCTATTTTAAGAGACCAGAGATGAGAGGGAAGAGTTGAGAGAAAATCGCAGAAGTAGCACTGGTGAACGCATCAATCTCTCTTCCACACTTTCAAATCTTTCAAAGGAACTATCAATGCAACGTCAACGATTAAAACGCACGCTGCGACCATACCGAGGTCGTGGTGTAACGGCAGCACAGCAGATTTTTACTCTGCACGGTGGGGGTTCAAATCCCTTCGACCTCATGCGATGCACTCACTAAGAGAAATTCATTTCCAAATTCCCAACTCCAAAATCCTACTTCATGCGGTGTGGCTCAATGGTAGGGCGGCTCCCTGTTAAGGAGACGAGTGCAGGTTCGAATCCTGCCACCGCCGTTTTTTTTGTGAGACTTGAGGAGTGAGGCTTTAGGTTTGAGGAAAGTGGACGGTTCATCCAGGACTCTTCCTCAAGACTCTCGCCTCCTTCCTGGCTTGGTAGGCAATCGGCAGACCACGTTGTTTTAGACACAGCGATGCTGTGGGTTCGAATCCCACCCGAGCCACTTTTTATTAGGAGTTGGGGGTTAGGAATTAGGAGTTAGGGAAGAAGGAAAATTCCAACCCCATTTCTCTCTCCTCTGGTCTCTAGCCTCTCGTCTTTCTCTCGGCACGGTACGCCAACGCGGTAGAGCGACGGATCTTAAAAATCCGTGAATGTGGGTTCGAATCCCGCTCGTGCCACTTGAGAGGCTTGAAGTTTTAGGCATGAGGAAAGACAGGAAGGGAGCCGGACAGGGTTCGCCGGGCCGGTTTGCTAAACCGTGCGGTTTCACAAAAGCCATGTGGGTTCAAATCCCATCCCTTCCGCTTCACCCCATAGCCGCCGGTCAATGACCGGCGGTGTTGTTTCATCTGCGGCATCAATCCACGCGAACGTTTATTCACGACTTGTGTCCGCTTCACAGTCCGTTGATGTTCTTTGTCCAGCGGCGTTCGGATCACCTGCGAAGGTTTGGATCGGGACGTTCCGTGATGTGGATTCGAAACGGAGAATGTCAATGTCGTTTAGCTCAGACTGGTTAGAGCATCAGACTCATAATCTGATTGTCACAGGTTCGATTCCTGTAACGACTCCCCGAAATGTCGGCTGGGAACCGGCACCGGAAGACGTTAGTAAACGTCGATTCCAATGAAGCCTGAAGGAGGCAGACGTCCGATTGATCAGCTGTGAGTCAT
>DAOUPA010000443.1 GCA_030626405.1 Planctomicrobium sp. | reverse complement strand
CGCAAGGACTTGGGGGGACAAACGAAACGATTGCCCGTCTCATTCCGCAGCGCCCTGAGAAAATGAGGTTCAGTTGCAGTGAGGTTGTTGAGTGGGCAGGGCAGGGGGCATCACCCGATCATCCGCACCAGATTGTTCTGGCAGGGATCGAAGCCCACGTTTGCGTGTTGCAAACGGCTTTCGATCTTCTCACCAGCGGCTTCGAAGTCTTCGTTGTTGCCGATGCAGTGACGAGCCGTAACCGCACCGATTACGAGTTTGGACTCAAGAGAATGTCTGACTCCGGGATTCATCTCGTGACGACCGAAATGGTCCTCTTCGAATGGTGTGAAGTCGCTGGTACAGACGAATTCAAGAAGATCAGCAGAATCATTACGAATCGCGAGTAATGCAATTCGCGTTTAGCGGTGTACTTCATTTGAGCGGATTACTGTCAAACAAGCTCTGGCATCGGAGTTGTCTTCTCCAGTAAATACTGCGGACGTCCAGAGAGATCTTTCAGGAACGCAACTTCCGGGTCGATTCCCAAATTGCGGTAGAGCGACGCCAGAACTTCACTGAAGTGCACCGGTCGATCCGCGATCTCTGCTCCCAGACGATCAGTTGCTCCGATCACTTGACCACCTCGAATGCCACCACCCGCGAGTAACCCGCCGCCGACTGCAGGCCAGTGATCCCGACCAGCGTCTTTGTTGATGCGTGGCGTTCTGCCGAACTCTCCCCAGGCAATCACGGAAACATCATCCGCCATGCCACGGTTGTGCAAGTCTTCAATAAGAGCACTCAGTCCCTGATCAAAGTACGGCAGGTGCCCACTCTTTAAACCGCTGAAGTTGTTGCTATGAAAATCCCAGCGACCAAAGTTCAGCGTGACGACTCGCGCTCCTGCTTCGACCAATCGCCGAGCCATCAGGAAGTGTTCGAGGTTCATCGGAGCACCATCGCCAAAACGTTTCTCGCTTCCTTTCCCATATCGGTCACGAATGTGTTGTGGCTCTTTGGAGACATCCAACGCATCAGCCAGCTTGCTGGAAGTGAGAATGTCAAATGCCTGCTGTGTGAGACTGTCCATACCAGCGAGCGTTCCGCTGGCGTCGATGTCTCTGCGCAACTGATCGAAACCCTTCAGCAGACTTTTTCTACTTCCGAGTCGTTCCGCAGAGATATCCTTCAGGACCATGTCGTTTTGAGCCGGACCTGACGGCCTGAACGCTGCGTTTCCAACTCCCAGAAAACCTGGCAGTCCTGGTGATCCATACGGAGGATGGCCGGCATTCGGAGCGAGTCCTACAAAGGCAGGGACGGCGGCATTCTTCGGCCCTAAGACTTCGGAAGCAACCGACCCCATTGACGGCCACCCGCCAGCTGGTTGATTTTGCGTCGTCCGACCGGTGTAGCAGATGAAGGAATCATGCGCACCGCTCGGCGAACCATAAACTGACCGCAGCGGAACACACTTGTCCATGATGGATGCCATACGCGGCAGATGTTCACAAATTTCAATCCCTGAAACGTTCGTCGGGATCGGTCGGAATTCTCCGCGAATTTCCGCCGGCGCATCCATTTTCAGATCGTACATGTCCTGATGCGGCGGAGCGCCACACATGTAGATCATGATGACCGCTTTCTTCGAATTGCGAACACCTGAGAGTTGTTCCGCCTTGAGAAGATTCGGCAGCGTCAATCCGCCCAGTGAGAGAGCTCCAATTTGCAGGACTTCACGTCGAGTCAATCCATCACAGAGAGGTTTGCTCTTTCCAGTAATCGAAAGCATGGCAGGACCGAAATTAAGGGGGCAGGGCAGAGGGGGGAGGAAACACGAGTTCACAAAACCATCCTATCGATCATAGTTGATAGATCGGAGAAATGTGAACCCCAGCATCAATTTCTGCGTATCGGGCCGTGTAATCCTCATCGATTCATGCGATTCCTCCGTTCACTTCAAGCGAACGATTAAAGTTACGACGAAACCAGTGACGCCAAAACCTTACGTGTTCCGGTAAAGTTCCGACGACCGTGCATGGAGACGTAGTTGTCGACCAAGGCAACATCGCCTGATTGCCAAGGGACGTCGAAGGTGACTTGCTCGGCAAGTTCGGCACACTTCAATACGGCTTCTTGATCCAGGATGGAACCGTCGCCGTGACGGATCGATTTAGACGGATCGTTGCGTTCATCGCTCCAGCCTTTGTAGGCAGCGATGAGTTGATTGAAGAACGACTTACGACCGTCTCCCAAATCGCGAACAGCCGGAAGAACCGGAGTCACAGCCCGCAGGCTGCCATCGTCGAGCCATTCCCAGGTGTAGCCGAGTTCAAGCATGCGGCTTTCCGCTTCGCCACGCGTCGTTGCTCGGAATGTGCTCTGCCAACTTCGTCCCATGCCAGAGTTTGGATCGTCAACTCCCGGCATGACGTTCGTAT
Organism: Planctomicrobium sp.; assembly: GCA_030626405.1. Taxonomy (GTDB): domain Bacteria; phylum Planctomycetota; class Planctomycetia; order Planctomycetales; family Planctomycetaceae; genus Thalassoglobus. The sequence goes on along the minus strand of DAOUPA010000443.1, from coordinate 3,230 downwards.
ATTGCAGTCCTTTTTCTTCACAGTCTTTCGCGAACTGTGGGATCTCTTTTTGCATCAGTTCGAAGAGAGCATCAGATCGGCAAAGTGGAGTCGCGCCGCCGGACTCGGCTGCTTGTTCGCAAAAGAAGAAGAGTTTACTGGGATAGATCGGCGTCTGAGCCATTTCGTGATGTAGGAAAATCGTCACATCCGATGGTGCTTCGTTCGCAGTGAAAACGCGTTCGGTTTTGACAACGCGAACTGCGTTTGAGAGTGACTCTTCATATTTGAAATTCGGATACCCGCAAGCCTGAATGAACGCGTCGAAGTCGTCGGCAGTCGCCGTTGGAAAACCACGAAACAGGATCGCTCCATGTTGATAGGCTTGCTGATTCAATTCTGTAGCGTTCTCTTTGAGCCAAGTCGTTGTTTCTTCAAGAGAAGCGTTCGCACTCTTGCATTCCAGGATCAACGGAAATGTCGCTCCATGAGATTCGAACTGACCATCGACTTTGAGTTCTTGAACGTCCATGACGTTTTCCTTTTTGAAATGATAATTGTGTTAGAAATGACTCGCACACTTGAAGTGTGCGAGTAAACGAATTTGATTTATTATCAATCGTAAATCGGACAGAAAGTATTGAATGCAGTCGGTCCGAAGTCGCCAGGATCGTTGAAGCGGCGATTTTGATTGAGCGATGAGATCGACTGCATTTCTTCGTCGCTCAATTCAAAATCAAAGATGTCGAGGTTTTCTTTGAGTCGCTCTTTGTTGCTCGATTTTGGAACGATGGCAGTTCCTCGCTGAACTCCCCACCTCAGTACGACTTGAGCCGGTGTTTTACTAGTCCGTTCGGCAATGGCAACGACAACCTCTTCTTCCAGTACCGATTCTTTCTTCTCTGCCATCCCAATGGGAACATAAGACAATGCTCCCAATGGAGAAAAACCTGTGACGGCAATCTTCTCCTGCTGGCAATACCGAACGAGTTTTTCCTGGGTGAGATACGGATGCAATTCGACTTGCAATACACTGGGACGAATTCGAGCGTAACTCAACAGGTCACTCATCAGCCCGGTTGTGAAGTTGCAGATTCCGATGTTCTTCACGAGTCCGGAATCAACGAGTTCTTCCATCGCTTGCCATGTTTTCTGGATCGGGACAGAGGCGAATTCCATCTTCGGATTGTCTGCATCTGGATTAAAGATCCACCCTGGCGGATATCTCTTCTCTATCGGAATGTAGGTCAGCGAGATGGGGAAATGAATGAGATACAGGTCGAGGTATTCGAGCCCAAGGTCGTCGAGCGATTTTTGAAGGGCAGGGCGGACATGTTCTGGTGCATGATAGGTGTTCCACAATTTGGACGTGATCCACAAGTCTTCACGCGAACATATGCCATTTTCGATCGCGGATTGAATGCCGTCGCCAACGCCTTCTTCGTTTCCGTAATCACAAGCACAGTCCAGGTGCCGATAGCCAGATTCAATTGCACTATGAACAACGGCTCCGACGTTGTCTGGGGCAATTTTCCAAACACCCAAACCAACAGCAGGAAGTTTGTCTCCTGATGATAAAGTCAATTTTTGCGACATACCGAATGTTTTTCTCTTAGTGAAAACCAAAGTGATGGTGGAGCCCCCGCACTCCACTCTGGCCATTTTCCCAGAATACGCCTGAAACTCAACTCACTCCGAAAAGAAGTCTGATTCAACGTCGAATAATCAACAAGTGGAGAAATTGAAGAGTGGCTTCTCAGAGCCTGGTTGGAGATTGAGCTTCGTCCCTCACCCTCTCCGGCCAGGAGAGTGAGAGGACTGAAGATACAGCGATGCGGCAGTGAATTGATTTTATTTAACATGTTCTCACCATGACTTGCCATCTGTGGCGGGCCGTGAGAGAGTGTTCTGTTGAAGCTGAGTTGGTCTCTCTCCCCAAGTATCGAAATGGGGGTGGCGAGCAATTTCAATCATCTGAAAGTGTTCTTTCATGTTTTGAGGAGCAAGCAATGAACGGATCTGACCAACCACAAGTGATTCAAGGGGCGAAGTTCTTCAAGTGGGTTTGTCTCGGTGTTGGAGTCACTTTTGGGTTCATCTTGCTATGGATGATTGCTGATTTCAAACGAAAAATGGTGGTGTCTTTGGATCAGGCTGAAGCGACCGTGGGGCAAGTTCAGCAATCTGTGGAGAAGGTGAACGCCAACATGCCTGCGGTGCTGAAAGAAATTCGGGAGACATCTCGAACTCTAGCCCGCGTGGCGGATGACGTGGAATTGATGAAGAGAGTCGCAGGAATCAGTAGCGAGGATGAGCAACGTGGCGTGAGAGGACTGGCGATCTATGCCGATGAACTTCAACAGATACTCGCAGATGAGTCCGAAGGAAAAGGGGCGATCATCCTTGTCGAAGAAGTCGTTGGTTCCGACCTCAAAGAAGTAGAATCGGTTGCTGAATTTCTGGTTGGTCTCAATAAAGAAATGATCCTCACCGTCCTGCCATTTTCCAAGTCTCGACAGGAAGTCTTATATCGAGTCTGCCGCTCCGGGATTCGCCGCAAACCTTTCTACATTCAGTTCGACAACGCCGAACCGGTGCTGTTAAAAGAATTTATTTGTCAGCATCACCCAGCCAGCCGTGAGTTGCCAGAATACAAGATTGAAAAGTGACTCAATCTTCTTAATAACTCCAAATGTGATTACCTGACACTTTGGGTGCACAACATACGAGAGCATCGTAAGCCCAAAACTACACGACACGAATTGTGATGGTCGCTTCGCTGCTCAGGTTTGGCGTTCCGTTGTCTGTGACACGGACGACGATTTGGTAGTTCCCTCTGGAGCGAATCGCTCGTCGTCGCCTCACCGTCAGTTCTCCGGTTCGGGAGTCGATTTCAAATGCTGCAGTTGCTCCAGAGACAATCTCGTAGGTCAATTGCTGTTCGGGATCGTCATCGCTGGATGCGACTTGTCCCACTAACGTCCCGGCAGAACTTCTTCTCGCGACGCTGAAAACTTGTTCAGAAATGGCGGGTGGAGAATTTTCAGGGACTTCAATGACTTGAATCGAAAGGTTCGCAGTGGCATCGCTTGCAGAGCCGACGTTCAGGTCGTCGACTGAGACCGTCACGTCAAGCGTTGGGTTCGCTATGGCATCAAGGACGGTTCCCGCTTTCAGGAAGAGTTGTTGACCGATCACCTCGAAGAGACCTGCGTCATCCCCAGTGAGGCTGTAAAAATAGTCGCCCAGGG
>DAOUPA010000421.1 GCA_030626405.1 Planctomicrobium sp. | reverse complement strand
TCTTGCCGCGAGATTTCAGTAACAAACGTCAAAATGTCAAGCCGTTCTTGATCTGACGGAGTGACATTGAGCAACAACTCGTACAGTTCATCGACCCGACTCGCTGCATTATCTGCTGGAACGTTTGCGATGATTTTCTTGGCAATAGCTTCTGTTGCCGTCATGACGAGTTCGTCGTTCAGGATGAATAAGCCTTGCGTTGGCACCATCGTTTGCGGTCGCATTCCGGTCGCTGCGTGGGGATCGGCAAAATCGAACACGTCGAACAATTCCGGCAAGTCGTTTCGAATCACCGGTAAATACACAGATCGGCATGGGAAGTCCGTTCGCCGGCGATTTGCGTTTGCCCCGACAGCCGTCGCTTGATCACCGAGATACGAGACAGTGGAATCCATCGGTTTCAAGTCGAGCGTCCCAGCCGCCGACAGTAGAGCATCCCGAAACGATTCCGGAGGCAATCGCCGACGATGAGCACGCCATAACAACCGGTTTTCCGGATCGACTGACTGACCAGCAGCGTGGTGTTGACTGCTCATCTGAAAAGTCCGGCTTTTTGCGACCTTACGCACCAGTCCCTTCAGTGACCAGTTCGACTTGATCAGCTCGGTTGCCAGGTAATCGAGGAGTTCAGGATGACTAGGTGCTTCCCCAGTACGTCCAAAGTTATCGGTGGTTCGGACGATGCCGACTCCGATCAAGTGGTGCCAAACGCGATTCGCCAAGACGCGCGCAGCTAATCGACCGGCTCCAGAATCGGTGTCTGTCAACCATTTTGAGAATTGCAGTCGACCACTCTGTTCATTCGGGATTTGTACTTCTTCATCGTAGAGAACTTGCAAGAACCCTCGTGGAACTTCATCTCCGAGTTGATTGAATTCGCCAGCGATGCGAACGTGCTCGTTTTTCGTTTTTCCTTCGCTGATCATCATCGCCCGTGGAGGAATCGGAGGTGGGGATTTCATCAACTTGTCCAGCTTCGTGACAAGTGACGTTTGCGATTCGATTCGCTGTTCCAGTTCTAAATCGGAATCCGCCGTAACATCATTCACGGCGTCCTTGTGCTTTTCTGCAAGCTTTGCGAGTTCGTCTTCATTCTTTTCTTCAAGGAGTTTCAAAGCTTGGCGCGCTCGGTCGAGTCGTTCCTTGAGTTTGGAACGTTCGCGCCAGTATTTCTCGTAAGCGACATCGGCAGCGTCTCCCTCTTCGCCCAAACCGATGAGTTGTTCCATGACCCGTTGCTGTCCCAGCATGTAGCGCCGCTCCATGACTTTCGTTGACGTAAGAATACCAGCGAGGGCGTAATAGTCTTTGGTGGGGATAGGATCGAACTTGTGATCGTGGCAGCGTGCGCAGCCCAGCGTCATGCCGAGGACTGACTTCCCGATTGTGTCGAGTTGCTCGTCAGCGATTTCCATTCGCTGGTTATCTGGATTGTTCCCCAACAACACTTTTGGACCGAGCACCATAAAAGCAGTTGCAATCCGCTGATTGTCTCGCTGCTTGATTGAATCAAATGGCAAGAGGTCACCAGCGATTTGCTGAATCAAGAATTCGTTGAGTGGAACGTCTGCGTTGACTGCGCTGATCACCCAGTTTCGATACCTCCATGCTTCACGAAACAGAAAGTTTTCATCGAGACCATTCGAGTCCGCATAACGCGCGAGATCGAGCCAGTGTCGTCCCCACTGCTCACCAAATCGGGGGGAGTCAATGAGTTCATCCACCAACCGACCATATGCATCGGGACGAACGTCACTCAGAAACGCATTCATTTGCTCCGGCGTCGGAGGGAGTCCTGTCAATTGAAAGTAGAGCCGACGAATTAACGCTCGACGTTCTGCATCGGGAGCCGGTTTTAGGTCTTTCGACTCTAACGTGTGCAAAACAAATGAATCGATCTCGGAACGAGGCCAATCGGTTGTTTTGACCGTGGGGATGACTGAAGTCTTCAACGGTTGAAATGCCCAATGAGACCGACCAGCAACCGGGTCAGACGGATTGTTTCCTTCGACAGGTTCGGTTCTATCTCGCGGGTCTGGAGCACCCATCTTGACCCATTGCTCAAGATGAGCAGTCGCCTTATCCGAAAGCGGGCGATCCGGTGGCATTTCCAGATCCGGGTTCTTGTAGCGGACAGCTTGAATCAGCAAGCTGCCATCGACATCGCCAGGAACAATAGCAGACCCATTCTCCCCGCCTTTTTCCCAACCTTTCCGGCTGTCCAACAGCAAATCACCCTCAGAATTCCCAGAGTGGGTTGAGTGGCAAGAGTAACAGCGTTTTACCAGAAGTGGACGAATGTTCGTTTCAAAGAATTCAATCTCTTTGGCAGAGATTGGTTCTTCGGCCTGACATTTCGCGATCAGTGCAATCGCAATCAGAGGAAGAAACAGAATGATGCGGAAAGTGGGGCTCATATTAGCACTGCAAAGTCTATTGAGAATGCTTTTATCTTCTCAGGGGTTGACGCACTCGGGGGGGGATGCACATTGAGAAAAATCTACAGTTTGACGTCAATATAAAAAGTCTATTTCCGTGATGAGTTCAATGCAATCTTGAATACCATCCTGCCATCGAACCGTGTGTGCATTCACAGAACATCGATGCGATGTTAAGGATAAAGGCGACTTGATACAAACTGCGGTCTCTATTTGACAGGAACAAAATCGCCCATGTAGTTTTCTTCCCTAATTGTTGATGGAGAGAAACTCTCAGAAGGTGACGCGCGTTTACGCACTCATGCTAAGCAGTTGCTCCCCGCCACCAAAGGAGTTCTCATTCAACGCCAATCTCAATTACTACAAGTCTTTTCATAAAAACATGATACAGCTTTTGTGCGAGTTCCACTCCGCATGGCATACCGCTTGCTTTTGCAAGTCTAATCAAAGCGAGTGTTTATTGACTGGGGGTGTGGCCGGGGTTATCCTTGTTGGGGAATTTCCGGACGAGCGCCCACGCCCCTAGTCATTTCCACTCGCTTTTTTGATGCACAATCGTGGCCTCTCTCTCGCTACCACGACAAACAAAATCGACTCGCCATGGATTCCACGATAGTGAATTGAGGGGCAGGGGAGATGAATCTCGACGAAACCACTCCTGCGCATATCGTGTGGGTGCGAGGCAAGACTGGAAATGTCCATTGACCAATGCAAAAAAAACGCCTGCAGCGGCACTGCAGGCATTCGGAGTTGGTTGTGGGTTCGGCAACCGGATGGATGGTTTACTCGTAAGTTCGCGATGGTGTCGCCACTTTGCGGTAACCGAGATCCCGAACGACTTCTAGGACTTCACTCCAGGTCGGGAACTGACGTCCGCTTCGGCGTTTATAATCGTCCATCGCTCTCATGAACTCGATTTCGTCGGGTTGATAATCTCTTTCACATGTTGTGGGATCGATCTGTCGGCGACGTTCGACTTTTCGGCGTTCACCTTCACGTTGTTCATCACCCTGGTAGTCCTCTGCCTGCTCGTTGCGACGCTCCGCGTCCACACGTCGCCTGTTTTGCCGACGTTCGGGTTTGACACTGACCGCCACTGCTGAATCATCCATCATTAATTTCTCCTGTCGTCATTCTTCTCGAGGGGAGTTGCGGTGGCCCGATCCTTGGGGCAATCACCGACAACAGCATAGACATACTCCTTCGCATTAAATCTGCAACATTTCCCCAAATGGGCAAATAGGAAATGCTGACAGGATAGGAAAGAGAAGGGAACAGTGAGAGTCAGACCGAATATGCAGGAAGTAACCCGTGCTGAGGCCCCAAAAACTTGAATGAAACCTTGCTTGGATCCTCACAAATACCGATCTCAATCAGAGAGCACGGCAGAATTATCCGCAAAAGCGTTAAAATCAGTTGAAAACCTGTGGTGTCGAATCATTCGAGGCCGAATTATTTGATAGCGGAAGAAACTGAATTTCAGTCGGAAATCGGTGACTGCTTCAAGTTCCTTGGACTTCACACACAGCACAGGCTTTGAGAGTGACTGACATGAATCGAGAAAAATCGACATTAGTCGAGACCTTGACGGTTCTCTCTCGCCATCTGCGGCATGTGATCTCAGAAATCTACGCTGATCATCTGGGTCTGAATGAATCGGCGGTCGCCCTTTTAAGGGCACTTTCAGACGCAGAACCAGGCTGCGAGAGTCCGCCGAAGTGGACTCAATCGAAGTTGGCGCAAGAGTTGTCTCTCTCTGAATCAAGTTTATGCACACTTATCGAGCGATTACGACGAGAGAACTTTCTTGATCGAGAGCGTCTCGTGACAGATCGCCGCAAAACACATATTCGATTGACGGAGAAAGGATCTCGGGCCGTTGATGAGATCCTTCGGCTTGAAAAAGAATTTGAAGAGAGATTTTGGAAGCATCTCTCTGATTCAGAATACGTCGTAGTAAGCGCGGTTCTCGAAAACGTTATTGAGGCATGTGACAAGTGTCACCTCGATAGCGACGCAGACAGGAGGGCAGCATAATGTTGATACGCATGAAGATTTCGAAATCGTGGAAAACAGTCGTTTTAGGTCTGGCGGTTGCTGCATCATCAGTTGGCTGCTCACGCTCGTTTTGGCGGGAACAGGCAGACACTGATACCTACGAAGCGATTACTGAGCACTTGACTGACCAGCGTTGGGCAGTGCCACGAATTGATATTACGCCTGATCCGCGTAGTCGATTTTATGATCCTTACGATCCAGATTCGTCACCACTGCCTCCCGATGATCCTGCAGCGCATGTCTACATGCACTGGGTAGATGGATGGGAAGGATACAAATGCTGGCACCAGTTCGGCGACGAGATGAGCGTCGAAAACCCGCAGTGGCTGGCCCAATTTGGTCTTACCCCTGAAATTGTTGATGAGGAAACCGGCGCGTACATCGCTGGCGTCCCGATGATGGAGAATGTCGCCTTACCACAGGCTGTCGAACTGGCTCAGATTCACAATCGCGATTATCAATTCGAACTGGAAAACCTGTTCCTGAACGCACTCGACGTCACCTTTGAGCGATACCAACTCGGAGTCCGTTACTTGGAACCAACCGGAGGTATTTCGGAAACTATTGTCGAAGGTGGTAGCAGCGGACGATTTAATGTGAATTCAATTGGACTGAGCCAATCTCTCCCTTGGGGAACTCAACTCGTTGCCAGCCTGGCAAATACGACTTTATGGTCGTTCGGTGCTGGTGGGCAAAGTTCTTCAGTCTCCACAATGTCATTTCAGATTCTGCAACCCCTTCTGAACGATGCTGGGAGAAAAGTAAATCTGGAGAACTTGACGCAGGTAGAACGAAATCTTCTGTATCAGGCACGTGATCTCGCTCGTTTCCGCAAGGAGCTTTTTACAGACATCGTCAGCGATTACCTCGGCCTTGCACAGCAAATTCAGGCGATTGAGAACGAACGCGGCAACATCGTACGCCTGCAAGAACAGGTTGAACGTCAACAGGCCCAGAACCAGCCAGAAAGTTTCTCCACAAATATTGAAGTCGCTGAGCTGGGCGAAGACTTCGTGATTCCGCAGGAATTAGAGGGAAAGCTGGAATATCGGTTGCGTAGACTCATCTGGCGGGGCTTAATGTCTCCTGATGAAGAAAAAATTCTTCGAAACATTCGTCCCGATGCGGCGTTTCAAGAGAAGATTGGTTTGTTGAAGGATTCGCTTCCAAGTGCTGCGAGCGGGTTGACCGTACTGCAATTGCAATTTGATTTAACAAATTCGGTCAATCGTTTGCGAGCTATAGAACGTTCTCTTCAGGACAGTTTGGATGGCTTCAAGATCAGTTTGGGGTTACCACCCGATATGGAGATGACAATTGACCAATCCTTGTTGAAGCCGTTTGAAGTGATCGACCCGTTACTGACTCTCGAAGAGGAAGCGATTAAGGAATTTAATTCACGTTTGTATATCGATGACGCAGTTGAACATGAGAACTTGAAAATTCTCACCGAGGAGTTTACGGCACTACTCGCGAATGTTCGGCGGGATGTTGTGGTGAAGATTGGCATCGACCTCGATCTGTTTGAAACGGCACTTCCTAAACGGTTGGTAGCGATAGAGAATCCGACACTTCAGGAAAGACTGCAAGCAGATTTCGTCCAAACTCGTGATCGCTACGCAAATTTCGTGCGGACTTTTGAAGATTATGAAGCAGCAACGGCAGCGATCGTTCAACAATT
>DAOUPA010000104.1 GCA_030626405.1 Planctomicrobium sp. | reverse complement strand
CTGAAATTTGCTTTACTTGTTCGGGGAATCAGTACCATCGAGCGGAATGGAGTCGGAATCTTTTTTGGCGAAGGTCAGTTTCGGTTCTTCGCCTTTCCAGAGGCGTCTGATGTTGGAGCGGTGGCGGATGATAATCAGTAACGGGACGGCGATGCTGAATGCTCCGTTGCTCCAATTTCGTACGGACCAGATTTCTTCTCCGGAGAATATAAATGCTGCTGCGGTAAAGATGATTGCTGCAAGAATCGAAGCCAGTGAAACGATACGTGTGGTAGCGAATGTGATCGCAAACCCAATGAAGGCGACGAGTGTTGCCCACGGGGAAAGAATGATGACGCCTCCCAGAGCAGTGGCGACACCTTTGCCACCGCGAAACTTTAGCCAGCATGAAAACATATGTCCGAGGACAGCAAAGATTGCACAGAGAACCTGTTGGTGAACCGAGTTTGCCTCCGAGACTGTGAGTAGAAGAGGGATGAGCGCGACCGACGCCATGCCTTTACCAGCATCGCATAATAGAGCGACTGCACCCCATTTCGCGCCCATTGTCCTGGCAACGTTTGTTGCACCAACGTTTCCGCTGCCGCATTGGCGCAAGTCGATCCCGCCGATCAATTTTCCAATCATCATGCTGAAGGGAATCGACCCGATGAGATATGCGACACACGCACTCAGAGAAAGAACAACGACTGGCGACATAGGTGAATCTCGGAGTTGATCAGTTCGACTGGTTGGTCAAACATTGAATGACCGATGTGACATCGGAAAAATCTTCGAACAGGTAGTCAGGCTGTGTCTCTTTTAGCACGGCTGAATCGTAAATTCCCGTTGCAACAGCCATGGTGCGTGCTCCGATGGCACGACCGCAGGTGACGTCGGAAGGTGTATCGCCGATGACCCAGACGTTTTCTTTGGAGACGTCCCGGTCAAGGTGTTGGCAGGCCTCTCGAAGTGCCAGGTGGGCGACGTCATCGCGGTTCCGGTTGTGGTCTCCATAACCTCCAAATGAGAAGTGATGGTCCAGACCATAGTGCCGCAGCTTCACCTCGGCACCCGCCTGAAGATTCCCAGTTAATAATCCCATCGCGACGGTTTCGTTTTCACTGAGACGATTTAGAATCTCGATGATGCCAGGGAGGATACGTCCGTTCTGTGTCGAAAGTGAATTTGGAAGACATGCAAGATAGCACGACTGAAATCGGCTCCAGTTCTCGTCGGACTCTTCAAGTTGATGATGATCGAACAGATCGGAAGTAATCGCTCGATCCGTCCGCCCGGCTGCCTGAATGTCTGTGTATGGTCCTGTGACGCCGAACGTCTCCAGAAGCGCTTGCTCCATGGCGTGTTGTCCCGCACCGCCAGAGTTCAGTAGTGTTCCATCAATATCAAAAAGGCAAACGGTGGTCATTTGGAACGAATCACTTGTAGGGTGGGTGAAGAATGCGATTGTCAGAGTTAGTGGGTTTCGCAAATTGATGTAAAAACAATAGTCCAGGCTGGATCACTGTACAGTTCGCATTCGTAACCCACCATTGCTTAGGCTTCACCCACCCTACAGCTGGGAGATGGATGATTTTCAGGAGTTGACTAGTCTTCGTTTTGCGAGCATAGTAGTCTGCACAGACAAAGGCGTGAACCGAGTGTGTGTTCTCACATTCGAAATGACCAATTTTCCCCAATCGATCCGAAACTGACACCGATGAAATCAAGCTGCGTCCCGTTTCTGTTGGCCTTTGTGTTTGTCTTCGCACATGCCTCAATGGCTGCTGACAAGCCGAACGTTCTGTTCGTTTTTGCAGACGATCAGTGCTTCGACACGATTCACGCTTTGGGGAATAACGAGATTCGAACGCCGAATCTGGATCGACTTGTCGCAGAAGGAACGACGTTCACCCATTGCTATAACATGGGGGGGTGGAATGGAGCGATTTGTGTGGCATCCCGAACGATGCTCAACACCGGTCGCTACATCTGGCATGCAAAAGGTGTCAGCACTGATTTGAAAGAAGAGGTCAAGCAAGGCCGGTTCTGGGCGGAACACATGAAGACCGCTGGATACAAAACCTACATGACCGGCAAGTGGCATGTGAAGTTCCCCGCCGAGCAGACCTTCGATGTCGCCAATCACGTTCGAGGCGGAATGCCGAAACAAACACCCGATGGCTACAACCGTCCCATTGAAGGTCAGCCTGACAAGTGGAGTCCGTTCGACCAGAAATTTGGCGGGTTCTGGCAAGGTGGGAAACACTGGAGCGAAGTTGTCGCCGACGATGCTCTCTCTTTTCTTGATGACGCCAAAGAACAGGAATCTCCGTTCTTTATGTACATCGCCTTTAATGCACCTCACGATCCCCGGCAGGCCCCGCAGAAATACGTTGAGATGTATCCGCAGGAGAAAATTAAAATTCCAGCGAGCTTCCAACCCTTGTATCCATATCGAAATGATATTGGTGCCGGAAAGAATCTGCGCGACGAGAAACTCGCTCCGTTTCCACGAACGGAGTATTCCGTCCGTGTGAATCGACAGGAGTATTACGCGATTATCACGCATATGGATCACCAGATTGGTCGCATCCTTGAAGCCTTGGAGAAATCAGGGCAACGAAAAAACACTTGGATTTTCTTCTCCGCGGACCATGGTTTGTCTGTTGGTCACCATGGATTGATCGGCAAGCAGAATATGTACGATCACAGTGCCAGGGTTCCCTTCATGGTGGTTGGTCCTGGCGTTGAAAAAGGGAAAAAGATCGACACTCCGATCTACCTTCAGGACATCATGCCGACCTCTCTTGAGTTGGCTGAGGTCAAAAAGCCAGAGCATGTCGACTTTCACAGTCTCATTCCACTGCTGAGTGGAGAGACGAGCAAGTCCAGCTATCCGGCAATCTACGGTAGCTACATCAACTTGCAACGAATGGTAAAACAGGATGGTTACAAGCTGATCCTGTATCCCAAAATCAGTAAAGCGCGTCTGTATCATATTGCAGAAGATCCGCAGGAACTCCGCGACATCTTCAACAACCCAGACACAGGAGCAACGTCGCTGAAACTCTTCCAGACGCTGCTCGAACTCCAGAAAGAAAATGGTGACACACTCGATCTCAAGGCAGCCTTCCCTGGATTGGCGGCTGGCTGACGAGGCGTCCCGAAGATTGTTTTTATTTGTGATTCTGGAGTGAAAAATGGCAAAGCGGTACGTGGTCCGTTACGGAACGATGCGGTTTCTGGGCGAGTTCAGCACAAAAGGTCCGCAAGAATTCCGGCGCGGAAATCAGGTCGTGGTTCGCAGTCATCGTGGAACGGAGTGGGGGGAAGTCCTCTGCGAAGCAACCGAACGCACCCGTAATTATCTAGGCAAGGATGACCCCAGCGGGAAGATTCTGCGTCTTGCCGTGCAGGAAGACGAAAAAACCCGCACCGAAAGCTGGGATCGAGAGCAGGAATCATTCGTTGGAGGCAAAGAAACGATTGCCGAGATGAAACTGGGGATGCAACTGATTGATGTCGAACGCCTTTTCGGTGGCGAACGAATTATCTTTTACTTCCTCTCGGAGTCGCGCGTCGACTTTCGCGAATTGGTGAAGAACCTCGCGCAGAAATTCAGCGCCCGGATCGAGATGCGTCAAATCGGAATTCGCGATGAAGCCAAGCTTCTTGCTGATTACGGAGACTGTGGGAAGCCGGTCTGCTGTAACACGCACCTGACGGAAATGCCGCCGGTTTCCATGAAAATGGCGAAGATGCAGAAAGCTTCGCTCGATCCGAATAAAATTTCCGGTCGCTGTGGTCGCTTGAAGTGTTGTCTGCGCTACGAGTACGACACGTACGAATCCTACAGCAGGGAACTCCCCAAAGTCGGGAAGATGGTCGTCACGAAAGAAGGGAAAGGAAAGGTTATCGCCCAGGAAATTCTGGCGCAGAAAGTCCTTGTCTCGCTGGAGGATCACCGTAGAATGCTGGTAGACGTCGCGGATGTCATTACAGTCGTCAGCGGAGAGGCGGCAAAACCCTCGCTACCGAAAGTTGATGCGACAAAAAACTCTGCAAAAGAATAGAGTTGGACGGAGCGTTATCGAGTCTCTTTGCATGTGTGAAAGATCTGAGGCCCCTTTTCCCTCAACTTCCAATAGCAGTTTCTGCCGAAGTGTTTCAAACAAATCGGTAGGAGACCTTTCCTTGATTCGACTTTCCTTTGTATAGTTGGTGCATCGAATCACCGTGGAGGGCGATTCGATGTACCTGTTCGTTGACAATCGCCTCTCGGTGTGTGGAGAGACGGAGTATATAGATGAATTTGCCAATTCAAACTGCCCCTGCAACAACGAAATTTCATCAAGATGGCTACCGCTTCATCTATGAAGCCCTGCACCATACTCAGCAGAAACTGGACCGCTCCCCAAACCTTCCTGAAGAAGACGCCCATATCACTGGTCAGGAGTTGATGCACGGCGTTCGTGAGTTGGGCGTCGAGCGGTTCGGACCACTCGCCAGGAACGTGTTCGCCCATTGGGGAGTTCGCAGTACTGCCGACTTCGGTCGTATTGTTTTTGACATGATCGAGCGAGGCGAAATGCGTAAGACGGATCGAGACCAACTCAGCGACTTCATCGATGTCTACGAATTCGATGACGCCTTCGACCACGACTACGAAATTCATTTCGAGTACGATGAATAATCGAGAATCATTCTCTTCTGCGATTTCACCATCTGGCAAACATTTAATGGAGCGTGTTGTTGTCTGACGGTGCCGCTGTCACTAAGAGAAAGACCTCCACTCCCCTTCTTGCAGCACTTCTCTTCGGAAGTGTCTGGCTAGGTGCGTTGTTGTGGATGACATTAACTTACGCAAATCCAGTCACTTTAAACCGCCACCAGATTCTCAATTCCAACTTCGTTGCGCGCGGTCGTTTCGATGAAAAATTACGGAACTTCAAGGTCATCGAAACCTGGCCGAAAGGTGCCCTCAAGGAAGACTCATTACGTTTTCGGAACATCACGGAGTTATCGCCTGAGAGTGGTCAGGAATTCCTGATTCCGGTCGTCAGAATGGAACAAGCCTACTACGCAACCGCGAGCCGGATGAAGGGGAGACCACTGATCTACCCAGTCAACAAAGAATCACTGGAGCAGCTTCAAGCGATTCTCAGTGAGTGAGTTTCGGCGCTGCCCAGATCGCCAGAGCTTCTCGGTTGATTTTCACGTTATGTCGCGTGTCGACCGGTAAGCTGCGGTGGAAGAGGATGTCGTGGATCTGTTCCGTTAAAGGATTCGCGGCACCCATTGCCAGAAGTTCAGCACGCAATGCCTTCTCTTCGACTTCACTTTCCGGAAAGTTCCCGCTTTCTGGTTCGGCGACAATCGCTGGGCGTTGGTTGGGTTTGTCTCCGATTCCAACGAGAGCACAGCGGTAAATTTTCGGATGCTCGTTGTAGATCGCTTCGCAGCGGACCGAAAAGAGACGCTCACCTTGCACTTCAACAATGTGAGCTTTCCGTCCGCAGAACCAGAGCTGTTGTTCGTTATCGAAGTAGCCGACATCGCCGATGCGATGCCAGAAGCGGTTGCCATCGCTAATCTTTGCAAGCTGCGTCGCTTCTGGTCGCTGGAAGTATTCTCGCGTCACTGAGGGACTGCGAACGATGATTTCTCCAATCTCTCCCACAGGAAGTTCGCTCGCATCTGCAATCGAATTGATCGGTCCGTCCGTGATTTCGATGATCTTCACGTCTACATTCGGAAAACATTTTCCGACACAAGTGCCTGCCCCCTGACTGGTTTGTGAAGCGGTCCGATGCAGTACCTCTGCGCCGCCAATCGAAGCAACAGGAAGGCTTTCCGTCGCGCCGTAGGGAGTGAATAGATCGGCTCCGTCCTTGGTGAGAACCTGTTGCATACGCTTCAAAACATGCGTCGGAACAGGTCCGCCTGCGGAGAGTGCTCGATTGAGAGTCGGCAGAGTGACGTCATTCTCAACACAGTAGCGTCCCACGCGATTCCAGAATGCTGGTGAACCAAACGCCTGAGTCACACCCTGATCTTCGATGGCTCGAATGATTTTTCGTGGATTCACCTCAGCCGGTTTCGTTGGGTCCATGTCTGGGATGACCGTGGTGACGCCCATCGCCGCGTTAAAGAGCCCAAAGAGCGGGAAACCAGGCAGGTCAACCTCGCCCGATTCAATTCCATAATAGCTCTGGATCATGCCGACTTGAGCATCAAACATCCCGTGTTCGTAAGCAACTCCCTTGGGAGGACCGGTACTGCCACTGGTGAAGATGATCGCAGCCAAATCTTGTTTTTGAGATTGCGCCGGACGAAAATGACTTGTGTTGGTCGATTTGAGTTCCCTCAGTTTTCCGACGACACCCGGCATCCAACGGCTTGCGGAGATATTGAATTTCGCGTTGGGAAACTTTCTTCGGTTCAGCAATCGAACGAAATGTACAATCGGAACGGCGACAAACCCATCCGGCTTCACTTCCTCCAGGCAGCGAAAGATATTGGTTCTCCCCATGCCGGGATCAATCAAAACTGCCACCGCGCCTGCTTTGAAGAGGGCAAAGGTCAGCGAAACAAAATCGATTCCAAACGGAACGAACAGAACCAGTTTCATCCCAGTTTGAAAACCACGTTCAAGAAGTCCAGCGGCGATCCTGTCGGTAATATCATCAAGCTCGCGAAAAGTCAGTTCCCGGTAAACAACGTTCCCGTGTCGATCCGACTTGATGGGTTCGATGATCGCCTTTTGATCTGGACATAACTTCGCCATCTGTTTCAGGCGATGAGCAATGTTGACGGACTCACTCATCGATGGTGACGTCACTCATTGCCAGGCAAGCCATGGTATGCAGCAATTGTTGGCTCTCACATTCCTCTCGGTATGACGCTGGCATTGCCTCAAGTGCAGGGTCATCCCATTCAAGTATCACTTTTGCAGTGGCGCCACGACCTTGCGTTTCCAGCACCATGCCAGTCCAGCCTGCAATAGCAATGTCCGGATATTCCGGCATCGTAATACCATCTTTGACACGAACTCGCTGTCCGGATTTCGGTTTTGAAGATTGACGTTTTGCCATCCTGACTCTCTCTGTAGATACCCCCGCACTTACAAAGAGTAGTGTTTCGAAGCAAAGACAGTCAAACCGTATGGGCTGATTTCCTCGCGGTGACTGTGTGAAAGTTTTGTGAAGATTACCATTTCTCCACTGGCCCAGACGGTACCGGCACGTGCATGTCCGGCAAAACCCCGGATCGTTGCCCTCCAATCGGTCCCGCTTCCCGAATCGCTGTGAGAGCAGATTCCAGTTCGCCTCGCGAGCGAGCGATCTGGAACTGGTGCCGCAGGGCTTTTCGAACTCGCATGCCTTTCAAGTACCAATGTCCCATCTTTCGAAACATTGATATCGCACGTCGCAATCCGACCAGTTCTTCGAGGTATTCGAACTGCCGCATCATCAGAGAGAGGCGTTCATCGAAGTTGCCGGGCGGGCGAACCGAGCCGGTTGTCTCGAATTCGACTAATTGTCGAAAGATCCAGGGGTTCGCCAGAGCGCCGCGTCCGATTGAAATTCCCTGGCAACCCGTTTCGCGAAACATTTGCTGAGCGTGCTCAATGTTGAGGATATCACCATTGCCGATGACTGGAATCAAATCGACCGCCTCGACGACTTTGCGAATGCCTTCTCGATTGACCGATCCTTGAAACCCCTGCTCTCGTGTTCGTCCATGAATCGCGACGGCGACGACTCCGACTTGTTCAAATTCTCTGGCGAACTTCGGAGCC
The DNA here is from genome assembly GCA_030626405.1 of Planctomicrobium sp. Lineage (GTDB taxonomy): Bacteria > Planctomycetota > Planctomycetia > Planctomycetales > Planctomycetaceae > Thalassoglobus. Next base: position 8,747 of record DAOUPA010000104.1, on the reverse strand, counting down.
GATAATTGCGTATCGTCCCAGCCTAAACGCATCTTGACGGTCACTGGAGTCGAAACGGCTTCCACAACTGCCTGAACGAGTTCTAGTGTCGTATTGCTCGAACACATCATCGCCGATCCGGCTCCACCGCTGGTGATTCGATCAACCGGACAGCCCATGTTGATATCAATGGAGTCGACCCCGTACTCCTGTAAGAACTGCGCGGCATCCCGCATTTCGATGGGATCTGGACCGAAGATCTGAACGGAATATGGCGTGTCGATTTCGTGAGTCTTGATCAACTGTAAGGACTTCTCACTCTCTTCAAGTAATCCTCGCGCGCTGACGAGATCGGTCGTGCAAAGACCGACTCCTCCAATCTCGCGACAGACACGCCGAAACGGAAGATTCGTAAACCCAGCCAGCGGTGAAAGCAAATATCGAGACGGCAGCGTCAACGAACCGAACTGCAATGGCAGCGGTTTCGATGTGTCGTTCGATTTCGCGTTTTCGGTCGGCTCCACGGAACTCATTGCTTTATCATTCACCCTCAAAGATTCATCGATTAATACCGACAGCTTGAATTTGTTTCATAACCCCAGTTCCGATTTCACTGCCGCAAATTGCTCAATTGCAAATTCGAGATCTCCTCGGGAATGAGCGGCTGAAATTTGTGTACGTATTCGTGCCTGCCCTCTCGGAACAACAGGGAATGAAAAACCTATGACGTAGATTCCTTTCTCCAGCAAAGCATTTGCCATCTGACTGGCGACGGTCGCATCTCCGAGCATAATCGGAACGATGGGGTGTTCGCCGGGGAGGACAGTCAGGCCGAGTTTTTCGATCTCAGTTCGAAAGAATCGGGTATTCTCTTTGAGTTTGGAGACAAGAGTCTCGTCAGTGCTCAGGAAATTGAGAGCCTCAATTGCTGCCGCGACAATAGGAGGCGCTAGTGAATTGGAAAAAAGATAAGGTCGCGAGCGCTGCCGCAGCCAGTCGATGATCTCTTTTCGGCCAGATGTATAGCCACCACTGGCGCCGCCGAGCGCTTTGCCTAGCGTTCCGGTGATGATGTCGACGCGGTCCATGACCCCGCAATGCTCGTGCGTACCGCGACCGGTTTCGCCAACAAATCCGACGGCGTGCGAGTCGTCGACCATGACCAGGGCATCATATTTGTCCGCCAGATCACAGATTGCAGACAAGTTCGCAATGTAGCCATCCATTGAAAAAACACCATCGGTCGCGATCAAACGAAAACGGCTATCTTGAGCCGCTTTGAGTTGCTCTTCGAGGTCCGTCATGTCGTTGTTTTTGTAACGAAACCGCTGCGCTTTGCAGAGTCGAATTCCATCAATAATGCTGGCGTGGTTGAGCGCGTCGGAGATAATCGCATCTTCGGCACTCAGCAAGGTTTCGAACAACCCGCCATTCGCATCGAAGCAAGACGAATACAGAATGGTCTCTTCCATTCCCAGAAACTCTGAAACTTTCTTTTCGAGTTGATGGTGAATTGTCTGCGTCCCGCAAATGAAGCGGACCGACGCCATGCCGAAGCCCCACTCATCGAGTGCGCGGCGCGCGGCGTCGACAACTCTGGGGTGGTCAGCAAGCCCCAAGTAGTTGTTGGCGCACAGGTTCAAAACTTTTTGACTTGCCACGAAAATGTGCGAATCCTGTGGTGATTCGATTTCGCGTTCGGACTTTTCCAAGCCTTGAGTTTTGACTTCTTCGAGTTGATTTAATAGATGGTTTTGAAATTTACCGTACATTGCGATTCACATTCCCTGTAATCTTGAGTGCCAAACAATGTTTCCTTTGTCCCTTATTTCGTTACAACCGGTCTCTTCCGATAAAATTGGTCTTCTCAGCAGGATTTGCACGACCCGTCATCAACGACAACATTTTGATAGGTCGATTGAACTCAACAGCATCATCATCGACTTGGCTCGAACCGGAGTCATAGGCTGATGATGTCACAGTTTTTCTTTGATGTTGCTCAAGAAGCAGACGAACGTAGTGTCTCATAATATCACCTTGGGAGACAATTGGTGTTTTTCTCTTTCTCAGAGCAGAATATGATGAGTTCCGTCCATGAGTACAATCGTTGAAGACGTTGACCAATTGACTGCCGAAAAGAGATCCGTGACCACACAATACCAAACTGAAGACGGACAACCTAACGTTGCCCTGTTGGAAGACCGAACACCTGAGAGCTTGAAAGCTTCAAGCTCAATGGCGTTGATAACAGGGTTTTTGGGCGTTCTGTTTCTTTTGCTCAATTATTTTCCATTGTGGCACACCGATCTGTGGGGCCACCTTTCGTATGGTCGCTGGATTTGGGAGAGTGGATTTCTCCCGATCACCGAGCCGCTGATGCCACTCGCGTCTGGCGTGAGCATGGTCGACACGGCCTGGCTCAGCCAACTGATCGGTTACCAGGTGATAGAAATGTTCGGCTTGCCCGGAATTCAGTTTCTGTATGCATCGTCAATTATTTTCGTCGCAGGCTGTCTTGCGTTTGCGGTCTACGCTCGAACGCGTCACTCCTGGATCGCCCTTCTTTCCGTCTTCTTCTTCTACTGGTGCGACTTTCAACAATTATTGATTGTCCGACCGCAGCTGGCTGGCATGGTCTGCTTTGCTGCCATCTTTACCATGGCAACGTCGTTCCGTTGGCGAAAGTGGTACTTCGTGGCGATCCCGCTTGTCTTCGCCATCTGGGCGAATTTGCATGGATCATTTATTGTTGGTCTGGCGATGCTGGGAGCACTCACTGTGGGACGCGCGGTCGATGTTCTCCGCCGGACCAAAAGTTTCAAGATGATGTTTGCGGAACGGCGAACGCGGCAGTTGTTGTTCGCAACCGAACTCGCGGCTGCTGCGGTCTTACTGAACCCATACGGAATTGGTATCTACCCTGAAGTCTTCGCCGTTTCAAGTCATTCTAATCTGTCCAGTCTCGTTGAATGGGAACCGCTGACGCTGCGTATGAAGCAAGGTCAGGCGGCAGCCGTATTGGGATTGTTGTTAATCGGGCTGTACCGACTTTCACCACGTCGAGTCACAACAGGCGAAGTCCTTCTTCTACTTGGATTGGGATTGGGAGCTTTGTGGACGTCTCGAATCATCGTCTGGTGGGCACCGGTCGCCGCATACTACTTCGGACTGCACTCAGCTGCTGTCTGGAGAACTTGGATGCAGGCTCGTCCCGCAGCGCCGAAAAAAGCAGGCCTTTATTCCGTCGCCGTAATCGGAATGCTCTGGATCTTTTTTGCTTACAGTCCATTGGGAGCTCAAGTTCTCCACGGTGGGCCGAAGAATGCCGATGAAGCAAAAAAGGCTTATAGCAGGAGTGTTGCGAAAGCAACTCCGCTTGAAGCGGTCGACTACCTGCTTGCACATCCACCTCAGGGGTTGATTTTCAACTCCTATGAATGGGGTGACTATTTGCTTTGGGCTGGTCCAGAGAACATTCAGGTTTTTGTTGCCTCACATGCACACTTAATTCCTGAAGAAGTCTGGCAACACTATCTTGAAGTTGCGAATGCTGGCCCCGGTTGGTCCGCAACTCTTGATCGTTACAGCGTTAATACCATTGTCATTGATCCAGGGAAGCACGCTGGCCTGACGAAGCGACTCGAAAATGAAACGGCTCTATGGGAAAAAACCTACGGTACAAGCAAGACTGCGATTTTCCGACGTAAGAATCCCATCTAGCCTGTTGTGTAGACATTATTGCTGTGGAAAACTGTGAAGTCACTGAAACTCGACAAAAACCGAAACCGTTCGAGACGGCTCTATTACACATGAAGAAAAATTCTCCGTTGAAATCATTTGGTATTGTTCAAGGCATTGTTATTGGAGCTTTCGCGATCGCCTTTGCACTTAGCAATGCTCAAGCGCGCACTTCAATTAAAGTTCATTTGTTCGGCGAAGAAGCATTTCAGCCTGTGCCGATTACACGCGAAGAACCGTATCGAGTGCAGCCGCTTTATGATCGTCCTGATCTTGTATCCGATGAAGACTTGGCAGCGGTGCTGGAAAAAATTCAACCGCGATTCGATGCTCTTGAAATGAAACCGAATCATATTGAGCATTCATTACGAACCTGGGGAGTCGCTGCCACGTTCGAAAACCCAAATGCGATTTCGGGCCAAGAGATGTTGAGTTTTTTGACTGATCATGGGGCGTATATCGAATCATGGGGCAAGAAGATGCGGCCCTTGCTGGAAGAAGAGCCGACCGGCATTCGCATTCGTTGGGGAAAAGAAACCGGCGCGTCCTATCACCATGACCACTGGCTTGCCTGTATCACCGAAGCTGGAGCAAAACTCAGCACCCCCGTCTACGGTCCATCACGCCGCAATGATACGTTGTACGATGTTGTTCAGGAATCGCTCCGGGATTTCCGACTGGACGAGCGCGAAGTTGAATGGACGGCAATGGCGTTTGGGTTGTGGATCACACCTGAGCGAGAGTGGATTGGCTCCGGCGGGCGAGTCTACTCTTTCGACCTCATCGCCCGGCGATTACTACGTGGACAAAAAGAACTTGGAGTTTGTAGCGGGACGCACCGTGTCTATTCATTGATGCTACTTATTCGGCTTGATGATGAATTCGATGTCCTCACCGATCCGGTGCGGAACGATGTGTACGCACACCTTGAAGATGTGCGAGATCTGATTATCGCCAGTCAATTTCCGGATGGCTCCTGGCCAGGTAACTGGCCGGACGGATCTGATGCAGTGAAGTACCCGAAAGAAGAAGAGTTGCACAAGAAAGTGATTGCGACGGGTCATCATCTGGAATGGCTCTCAATTGCTCCGCCTGATTTGCATCCGCCAGAAGAGCAAATCCGCAAAGCGATCGACTGGATTGTTGAAGTGACTCGCTCGCAAACACGTGCTGAAATCAAAGCACGCTATACCTTCTTCAGTCACGTCGGAACAGCACTCGCAAACTGGCGTCAGGTTCATCCTGCTGACTTTTGGAAGGAATGGGAACGCGAACATCCTTACGACCCGTCTCTCGAAGATGACGGCTCATTGAAGAAATCTGAAAACCAAAGGTCCAGTGCTGCCGGTCACTAAGGAACAATTCGTAAGGCCGGTTCCACCGGCCTTACTCGGAACTCGGTGTCTCTTGCACCGCATCAAGAGGGATGCCTTCTTCCATTGCTTGCAGATTTCCAATTGAATGGATCATATTTTCAATGGAACTTAGCTCCCAATTGTCTTCGTTCACCCGCATTGCCAGCAGCACTTCACCGTTCTTGCCTTCGAAGACTCCTTCGATAATGTGAAACGTCCGCCCAGATGGAGGGTCTCGGCCGATTTCAAACGTGAACGGAACAGCTTCCCCACGAATGACATATTCCAAGCGTTTCGTCTCGGCATCGTCTACGATCAGAGGAGTGCCGCCACCCCCTTTTTCCATCAGTGTTTGTCGAATGTGCCGACGGACATCTTCATCGGCTCGGAACCGACTGTTAACTTCGGTGAGGGTCAATAGGCCATCGCCGACAAAACGTTCGTAGTAAACTCCTCGTACGCTCAATGTAAAAGCGACGTTCCACTCGATGGTTCCTTTGGGTAGGTAACTTTCAGGGATTCTGATGTCGACGATCTCTGCGGTTAAGAGACGAGCACGTTCCGGGTCTTCGTGGATTTCCGGTTGAAACCACCACAACGCTCCGCCGCAAACGCAACAAAAGAACAAGAGCACTGCCGAGACGAAACCGGCGACAAGAACCAGCATCGGATGAGTCGGGCGGTCCTTGTCGACTTGTTCAGCAGCCAACATTTTTTTGCTGGCAGAGAGTTCCTTCTTTGCAGCCATATTCAACTTTCAATCGCCTGAGACACTTTTACTTTGTGGTCGTCGATGGTGTGAAAAGTGTCAACTTTCACTTCTTCAAGGAAATCTCAAGTTGAGAAGCTGGAGCTTCCAGTTCTTTTTGATGTTCATTCGCAATCTTTTGGATCTGCTCAAGAATCTCCGGGTGTTTTGAGTTCACGTTAAATCGCTCGCTTGGATCGTGGTTCAAATTGAAGAGAAGAGGTGGATCGTGTTTCTCTCGCTTTCTGGCATCAGGTCCATAGGCTCCTTGAGTAATGAAGTGAGCCTTCCACGCGCCGTAGCGAATTGCCATGAGTGCTGTTCCGCGATAATAGAACATCGTTTCTCGGGGGCTTGCTCCATTTCCGAACAGTACTGGTGAAATATCAACTCCATCGACAATACGGTCTTTGGGGATTTCACCTCCGGAAAGCGTGATGCACGTTGTGTACAAATCCATTGTGCTTGCCAGTTCCAACGAAACTTGTCCGGCAGCAATTTTACCAGGCCACCAGGCAATTCCCGGTTCACGCATCCCACCTTCCCAAGTGCAGCCTTTTCCATCCTTGAGTAGTCCAGCCGTTCCGCCATGTTCACCAAAGATCAGCCAGGGTCCATTGTCACTTGAAAAGAAGACGCACGTATTTTCGGCGAGACCTTCTTTGCGCAAAGTGTCAAGCACGCGACCAACTGACCAGTCGATCTCTTCAATGACATCCCCATACAACCCACGAGCACTTTTGTTTTCAAAATCTTTGCCACGAAACAAGGGAACATGCGGGAGACTGTGTGGTAAGTAGACGAAAAACGGTTTCGATTTGTTCTTCTTGATGAAGTCAACCGCGTGCTCAGTATAACGGCGCGTGATCGTCGTCTGATCAGCAGGACGCTCGTAGACTTTCAAATCTTGCATCAACGGAACGTTCCAATACTTTACTTTCGGCTCTAAAAACGCGGCTCGTCCTTTGGGACCGATATCGTTGAGCCGGTCCATATCGTTTGAATAGGGAATTCCGAAGTAAGTATCAAAGCCATTGTTGGTCGGCAAAAACTGTGGCAAATGTCCAAGGTGCCATTTCCCAAAACAGCCGGTCGCGTAGCCTTGTTCCTTGAGCGCCTCCGCCAAGGTGACTTCCGAAGCGGGAATTCCGCCTCCCGAATTTGGAAACAAGACGCGCCGTTTATCACTACACATGCCGCTACGAATTGGCAGCCGACCGGTCAGTAAAGCTGCTCGACTTGGAGTGCAGACTGACGATGCAGAATAAAACTGCGTGAATCTCATCCCTTCGGAAGCCATCCGGTCGAGATTCGGTGTTCGAATCGTTGGATTGCCGTAGCAGCCCAAGTCGCCGTAGCCGAGATCATCGGCGTAGATGATTACAAAGTTCGGAGTTTCTGCCACAGCAAGACCTGCCCCGCGAATCAGGCATAGGCTCAGGACAACAAAAGCAAACAGAATCCGGATCATTTTTACTTTCCAGTGAAATTCGGTGAATTATGAATATGATGCTTGGAACTGCCCAGCGAGTCAATTCGGTCAGTATTTATGCTGCGAAATCATCGCAGAGAAACTTACGAAAGCCGATGTTCCGCCCACAGTGCGGCACCCAAAACGCCTGCATCATCTTCCAATTTCGCAGGCACGACTTTGAAGCTGTCCCGGTAAGCTGGCATGACACGTTTGTTAGCTGATCGTAGAACTTGTGGAACGAAAAGGTCAGGCATCGCTTCGACCAATCCTCCACCAAGGACCACAACTTCCGGACCGATGAGATTCACTGAAGTAGCGACGGCGATACCAATGTACCGAGCCGCTTCCAGAATGATTTCTTCGATCGCAATGTCACCTTCAGCAATTGAAGACGAGAGCGCTCCGCTGCGAATTTTGGAGAGATCAACTCCGCAATTCTCCAGCAAATGGGGAGCATCTCCGCGATAAGCGGTTCGGGCGGCTTGCGCAGCAATGGCGAGACGACTTGCAACAGATTCCAGGCATCCACGTTGTCCGCATCCACACCGAGGACCATTGGACATCACCTGAATATGGCCGATTTCGAACGCGGATACTTTCGCACCCCGTAAAATCTCTCCTCGATAGATGCAGCCGCCACCGATGCCAGTTCCGGCGAAAATTCCGATCGCACAACGCGCCCCTTTCGCAGCTCCGACTCGGTATTCGGCGTACGTTCCCGCATCAACATCGTTGAGCACGGCAACCGGGCAGCCGAGTTCTTTCGAGACTTGATCTTGAAGCGGCACCGCTTCCCAGCCGAGATTCGGAAGATCGAGTAACAGGCCGTTATCCATATCAATCGGGCCCGGGCAGCCGATCCCGATTCCTTTGAGGTCTTCCGAAGTCATGTCTGCTTTTTTCAAAGCATCCTTAATCGTATCGATGATCCGGTCGACACCCTGCTTTGCCGTCGTTCCCGGCTTGGTCCGTTTTCGCTCTTTGGCGATCACTTTCCAATCATCGTCATACACCTGCGCCAGCATTTTCGTGCCACCCAGGTCAAATCCCATCCAGTGTTTTGTTTTGTCGCCGTTTGCCATGAGAATCCGATCTTCATGTATCTGAAAAGTGTAGGGCAGGATTCTGCCTGCCTTCCTTTGGTCTTACTAATTAAGTTCGCTGTAAAAGTCGTAGGGTGGGTGAAGCCTGACCAATGGTGGGTTACGTACGAGAATTGGACTGTGATCCAACCTACACGATGTCTTCATACTGACTTGCGAAACCCACCAGCTTTGAAACAAGCGTACTGCACCGCACCCTACACGATGTGCGATCATGTCAAAATGCTGGGACGAGTCCCAGCCTACATCGCGATTGAATTTCCGTCATTCTTCTTAAACCAGTTCACGATCATTTCAATCCCATTTAAGGTCGTTTCAAGATGAAAACCGTTCTCTTCAGTTGGAACATG
>DAOUPA010000422.1 GCA_030626405.1 Planctomicrobium sp. | reverse complement strand
ATACGTTTTCTGCGTCAACGAATTCGTCCCAAGTACGCCATACGTTTTTTAGGAATCTGGACTGATTTCGCTCCGATCGTGAGGTGCCTTAGAAAGTGGTCAAACTGAGAGGCATTTTCTCAACGTTATTCGAGACAGATCCACATCAATAATGTCATCTCGAAAACATGCCGACAGCTGGAGAGCGACTCAGGAATTTGCTTCGGAGGCGAGCATGCTCTTGCTGTCTCAGTTAGAATCTGGCGATGAATCACGTCACACGTATCCTGAACGCGATCGAACACGGCGATCCCACCGCTACGGATCAGTTGTTGCCGTTGGTGTACCAGGAGCTGCGCAAGCTTGCAGCGGCGAAGCTGTCGAAGGAAAAGCCGGGACAGACGATTCAGGCAACCGTGCTGGTGCACGAAGCTTATCTGCGGTTGCTCGGTTCGGATGTCGAGATGCACTGGAATGGACGAGGGCATTTCTTCGGCGCGGCAGCCAAGGCGATGCAGCGAATTCTGGTGGAGAACGCGCGTCGCAAGCAGAGATTGAAGGCGGGAGGCGAACACCAGCGAGTGCAGTTGTCGGAAGTTGCTATCGAAGACCATGGTTCTGCCGTTGATGTCCTGGCGGTGGACGAAGCACTTGAGAAACTGGAGCGATTAGACCATCGCAAAGCCGAATTAGTCCGCCTGCGATTCTTTGCCGGGCTGACATTAGCTGAGGCAGCTCGGGCGATTGGAGTCTCATCTGCAACTGCTGATAATGATTGGGCTTACGCGAAGACTTGGTTGCGTGTTGAAATGTCGGATCAGAAGTGATTTGAAAATGTTGATAAATTCCTGAAAAACGATTAGGTGTTTTTCGAACAGATGTCGCACTGACCTGTAGAGACTGGAATTCATCTGTTTTGAGAGTGTTGGAAGAAGTCGATTATGGCCACAGAACAACCGAACGAAGCCTCCATCTTCAATTCCGCTCGAAAGATTGAATCGAGCGAGGAGCGGATTGCTTATCTCACAGAAGCCTGTCAGGGAGATGCCGCACTACAGGAACGTGTCGAGAAACTATTGGTGGCCTATGCGGAGGAATCGCAGTTTCTTGAACAACCTGCTCCCGAAATGGGAGCCACGATCATTGGACAGGCCGAAGGCGACCTCGCAGCTTCCATGGAAGCCGGTCTAGCTCCGGCGTTCGGTGACGAGGCTGCAGTCGTCATTGGCGATGCGAATCACAGCGTATTGCGGTCGCTCAGCAACTCACTCAGTGAAGTTCCGCGTGTGTCATTGAGGGAATCATCGGCAGAAGGTGAAGATCCTGTCGCCCGACCGAAGTCGCCGGAAATGCCTGACGGCAAATCTGACAGCCGCTACCAGTTGCAGGGCGAGATCGCCCGTGGCGGGATGGGAGCAATCATTAAAGGTCGTGATACCGATTTGGGGCGCGACCTAGCGATCAAGGTGCTGCTCGATTCACAAAAGGACAAGCCGGAGGTCGTTCGGCGGTTTGTCGAAGAAGCACAGATCGGCGGGCAGTTGCAGCATCCTGGGATCGCACCGGTTTATGAACTCGGGCAGTTCGCCGACAAACGACCGTTCTTCGCTATGAAGCTAGTCAAGGGGGAGACGCTGGCCAAGCTGCTGGATGATCGCGAAGACGCGGCCAACGAGCGTGGCAAGTTCATCGGCATCTTTGAACAGATTTGCCAGACGATGGCTTATGCCCATTCACGCGGGGTGATCCACCGCGACCTGAAACCGGCGAATATCATGGTCGGTGCCTTCGGTGAAGTGCAGGTCATGGACTGGGGACTGGCGAAGGTGCTGCCGACGGGCGGCGTGGCAGATGAAAAGAAGGCCAGGCAGACTCAGCAGGGACAGAGCATTATTCAAACGATGCGCAGCGCCGGCAGCGATGTTCCCGGCTCATTCGGATCGACTGGTTCGGAAACGCAAATGGGCAGCGTCATGGGTACTCCCGCTTACATGCCGCCGGAACAGGCGTTGGGTGAAATCGATCAGATGAACGAACGGGCCGACGTGTTCGGCCTGGGGGCCATTCTGTGTGAAATCCTGACGGGCAAGCCGCCGTATGTGGGCGATGATGGGACACAAGTCTATCGGCTGGCGTCGCGTGGAAAACTCGAAGACTGCTTCGAGCGGCTCGCTGCCTGTGAGGCCGATGCCGAACTGATCACACTGACCCGGCATTGCCTGGAAATCGAACCGGCGGATCGTCCCGGAAATGCCGGCGTGCTGGCCGAGTCTGTTTCCGGCTATTTGGAATCGGTCGAGACGAAGCTCCGGGAAACGGAACTGGCGAAAGCGGATGCCCAGGTACGGGCGGAGGAACTCAAGCGACGTAACAAGTTAGCGCTGACTGCCGGGACTGCGATCGTGGCGACTCTGGTGATTGGAATTTCGGTCAGTCTCTGGCAGATGAGCCGGGCGACGAAAGCGGAAGCATTGGCGAAAGACGAGGCAGTCCGCGCAACACAGGCTGAAACGCTGGCCAAAGACGAAGCTAACCGCGCCACAGCGGCAGAGAAACGGACCGCCGAGACCCTCGTTGAGGTCGCCGCTGAACGGGACGCGAAGGAACTGGCACGCAAAGACGCGGAGGACATCTCGACTTTTCTCAGCAACGTCATGCAAAGTCCCGACCCAACCCGCGACGGTCGCGAGATCAAGGTGGTCGAACTGCTCGACGGTGCGGCAAAGAAGCTGGAGACCGACCTCGCCGACCAGCCTGCCCAGCGGGCGAAACTGCAATACACGCTGGGGAACACCTACCACGCTCTCGGTCTCTACCAACAGGCCATCCCGCTACAGGAACAGGTGCGGGATTACCACTTCGATACGTCCGGCCCGGAGTACCCCAACACACTCAATGCGATGCATAATCTGGCGAATTCCTACCACGCCGCCGGCCGCCGGGACGAGGCGCTCAATCTACGCGAGGAAGTGCTGACGCTCCGCCGCAAGGTGAGCGGCCCGGAGCACACCAACACGCTCATGGCGATGAACAACCTGGCGGCTTCCTACTACGATGCCGGCCGCGGGGACGAGGCGCTGAAGCTGCGTGAGGAGGTGCTGCCGCTGTACCGCAAAGTGAGCGGCCCGGAACACCCCAACACGCTCATGGCGATGAACAACCTGGCGATTTCCTACGACCTCACCGGTCGCCAAGACGAGGCACTCAAGATGAGGGAGGAGGTGCTGACGCTCCGCCGCAAGGTGAGCGGCCCGGAGCACCCCGACACGCTCAGCGCGATGAACAACCTAGCGGCTTCCTACTATACCGCCGGCCGCCGGGACGAGGAGCTGAAGCTGCGTGAGGAGGTGCTGCCGCTGTACCGCAAGGTGCTCGGCCCGGAACACCCCGACACGCTAGGTGCGATGAACAGCCTGGCGATTTCCTACCACAACGCCAGCCGCAAAGACGAATCGCTGAAGCTGCAAGAGGAGCTGCTGACGCTCTTCCGCAAAGTGAGCGGCCCGGAGCACCCCGATACGCTCGTGGCGATGCACAGACTGGCGGTTTTCTACAACAATCTGGGATTCGATTTGGGGGCAGGAAAAGAAGAGGAATCGATCGACGCGTGGCAGAAGACCCTCGAACTCAATCCGCGGATCAAAACGAATGCCCCGTTCTACCTCGGAGTGCTGCTGGAGCAAGCCGGCAAAGCCGACGAAGCCTTCACTGCGTACCTGACGGCGATCCGGAACGGCGTGATGCCAGGCCAGGCCAAGGAGAAGATCCAGGGGATCCTCGAGGACCCAAAGAATCTGGAGTCCTGCCTGCAGGCGGTGAAATCAAACCCGGACCTGAAGTTAGCCGCGTTCACAAACTTCGCCTCCTCCGGCCAGGCTGAGGAAGCACTTTCTTTACTGGACGAATTCTCCGTGACAAAGCCCGAAGAGACGATGTTGGCGATGGAAGCCGCTGCTTTGCAGGCGTGGTTCGGCCAGGCGGACGAGTACACCGGTTTCCGCCAGCGGACGCTCGCCTGGGCTGCCGACACTGAAGATTCCGCCGTCGCCGAACGAGTCGCCAAGCTGGCCTGCCTGATGCCCATTGAAGATGCGAAATCGCAGGCAGTGACCCTTGCCCTCGCCACGCGTGGCGTCGAACTCGGTAAGGATAAGGAAGAATTTCTGCCGTGGGCACAACTGTCACTCGGCATGGCTGAGTACCGTAACGGCCAGTACGAACAGGCCACCACAACCCTTTCTACCGCTGCCACGACCGCGCCCAAGGGCTTTCGAGCAACGATCACGGGGACCGCCAACTTCTACCGCACCATGTGCCTGTTCCAGAAGGACCAGAAATCCGAAGCCCAGGCACTCTTTACCACCACCGAGAAAACAATGAAACCCCTCCCCGCCAATGATAACAACCCCCTTGCGGACAAGGCCTACCACGACCACCTGATCCTCTGGCTGGCCTACAAGGAAGCCAAAACCCTGCTCGCAAAGTCCGATACGTCGGAAGAGTAGCAGCTTCCTGGAAATCCGTGTTCCCAGAACAAAACAGCCAAGTTCGAGCGACAGTCTCAAGTACTCCATACGTTAATTGGCACAGCGAGAAACCCACCGTTTTTCGATTCGCGCGTTCAGGATCGACTCAGTTCTGGATTCCCATGTCTTTGATGGCACATGAAATCCGTGTTCGGGAAGGCGCAGCTTTGCGGAGTGAATCGGACGCGTTCCCGGGCAGTCTGGAGTAGATATACAGTTCCTATGGTGATGTTCGGCCGGTCATCTCCGGGCCGATCTCTTTGAAGAGGTCTACCCAGGAAAGCCAAATCGCGTTATGGATCGTGGCCTTACCTGTCTTCTTCAACTCGGCTAGTTCGGCAGGGGATTCATCCGGCCAGTGGCCTATCCAGCCGTGGGCGAATTTGCGGCTCTTGAGCAGGAAATCGCGCTCGTCGTCCACGCCGCAACTCAAGGGGAAGGTCTCGCCGATGACGATCGGCTTGCCCCAGTCGAACTTTTGGAGGAGCTCGATCTCGTCATCAATTTTGCCCGTCTTGGGATACAGATGCGGCGAGACAAAATCGAGCTGTTCGGCAGCGGCCTTATAGGCACCCGGGAACGGAAGCATTCCCATCGTGATCAAGTGAATTTTGTCGTGTTTGCGGATGGAGGCGACCATGAGCTTCGTCCACTCGCCGAAGATATCATCACCCTTGCGCTCACCTGGATCGAGACTCAGTCGCTGGCAGAACTCGACATCGCCCATCCTGCCCATGTACCAACCGTCGGGACGCTTGCCCACTGCGGCAGGCTCATTGACGAGGTCATAGGCGAAGACAGCTGAGCTCTCTGCACAAGTTCGAGCGATGGTTTCCCAGAAAAACGCCTGCGTTTTCCAGCGATCTTGCTCATCCATCGAATCATACCAATCCACACGATCCTTGATCTTGTAGCACGCCAGACCGGTGATCTTGAGGTGGATGCCCGACTTATCAGCAACCTTGAGAACCTTTTTGAGTTGATCGAGCGCTTCGGGATCGGCCTTGTCCGGACCAGTCAGTATCCGTGGCATCTCCGGATGAATCCGAGCAACGGTAGTGCCAGCGGCCTTCATCTCAGTGAACTCCCGCTCGACACGCTCAGGGTCTTTGGCCAGACGATTCATAATGTCGACGGAGGCGTAGTTGTGACCCCAGGGAACATAGCGGTTACCTGAAGGATGGAGGATGAAGCCTTTCTTGTCGGGGGCGATTCTCACCGTCTCCACGTCAGCCGCCCAGGCCGAGCGCGTGAGGAACACCAAGGTAAACAGAAGTGTGGGATGGAGCGAGATCTGGCTCATTCGACGAATCACTACGAAACCCCTGCTGGACGATAGTTGTTGGACGGCCTGCTGCGGTGGTGAGGTGACTTACCGTATCACGGGGCACGTGACCATGCAATGAAACGAACCTCCTGCGCGCGTCTCCAGCAATCAAGGAATACTTTGTCCATTCAGCGTGTTACGACGCTTCTGACTCAGGGTACGCAGCACGAATCGAACACTCAATCGCACGGTATCGCAGCGTAACGCCGGCTCCTTTGGCAGTCCGAAAAAACGACCGTTTTTTGATTTGAGTCCCACTTTCCCATACGTTTTTTGATTCAACGAATCTGTCCCAAGTACGCCATACGTTTTCTCGGAATCT
>DAOUPA010000149.1 GCA_030626405.1 Planctomicrobium sp. | reverse complement strand
TGCCTAAAACAAGCTTCCAGTCACCTTCTCGGATCGAAAACATGCCTCCGACAGAGTGATGAATCACCGGAGCGCGTGCTGCTCTCCAGTCGTTTCCTTTTAGCAGCGGCAGCAGGCTGAAACTGTCAGGTGCGGTTTCGCCGTCAAGTTTACCTCCTGCAATTTCCGCGGCGGTCGCGAAGAAGTCTGTCAGGCAGACGGTCTCTTCGCATTGACTTGCTGGTTTGATTTTCCCGGTCCAGCGAGCAAAGAACGGCACGTGATGTCCCGCTTCCCAGATGTCTGCTTTCGTTCCGCGAAATCGACCATTCGCTCTGTGGTTTGTTGCGAGATAGCCCTGGACTGACTCATCCGAGACATGATCGGCTCGCAGTTGATCATACCGGTACATGAACGACCCATTGTCGCTGGTGTAGATGACAAGTGTCTTCTCCCCAATCCCGGCGGCATCAACGGCCTCGAGGACTCCTCCGACGATGTCATCAACTTGATGAACAAAGTCGCCGTACGGTCCGAGTTCCGTTTTTCCACGAAATCGAGGATGCGGCAGAACCGGCTTATGCGGTGCAGTGAGCGGGAAATACAGAAAGAAAGGCCTGTCGCTCTTGGCTTCTTTCGCGATATAGCCTTGTGCTTCTTTCAGTAAATGATCAAGAACATCTTCCATGACAAAGTCTGGAGAACGTTCCCCTTTGCGAAGGAATGCCGGAAACTTCTGGCTCGGTTGCTCGATCCCGGGGAACTGTGTGAGTTCTCCATTTTGAATATAAACATACGGCGGAAAATCAAGCGAGGCAGGGATCACCTTCGAGAACTCGAACCCATGCGTATGCGGTCCGTCTGAAACTGGTTTGGAGAAATCGAACTCCTTGCCATTTTTCGCAAAGCCCAGACCCAAGTGCCACTTTCCAACCATTCCGGTTGAGTAGCCCTGATCTCCAAGGAAATCGGCAACCGTAGTGCGATCTTCTTGAATGAGAGGTTCCCCGTACCCATTCAACACGCCCCGTTTGAGTCGAGTTCGCCAGCAGTATCGACCGGTCAAAACTCCATATCGAGTCGGGGTACAAACAGACGAAGGTGTATGAGCATCGGTGAATGTCATCCCTTCCGCGGCGAGCTGGTTCAGATTCGGCGTCGGAATCTTCGACTTCGTATTGAGAGCCTGAACGTCTCCGTAGCCCATATCATCCGCCAGAATGAAGATGATATTCGGTCGCTCATCCGCTCCAGCACTGAATGCAATGGCACCCAGCGAAAAAATGATTGAAAAGAAACGAACACAAAATCGATAGCCTGGCAAAGTTCTGCTCCATATATTGCGGGCACATCCCGCTAAATCCCGCATTAATTGCATATCTGCCCTGGTAACGACGTGACGGGCCAGCATTTCACGCCTGCGATTGTGATGGACCTTCTCACAGACGTCAAACAAGTGCTGCACAGCAGCTTGGTTTTGGGTAGGTTTCTAGAAAAACCGCTCCGATGTCGCTCCCAACATTTTTCCTAACCTCAAATTGAATTGAGTTGGTTTACTAACCTGTCTCGCACTTTACGCAGCACCCCCGCATTCCTACCATCCGCTCGAACACGCCTTTAGAAAAGATGTTGGTTGACGAATGTCTGTGCTGCTGCAATTGGTCAAAGGGGAAAAGAGTTACGGCGATCAGCTTCTGCTTGATGATGCCGAAGTGACTCTGTACGAGAACGTAAAAGTCGGTTTTGTCGGTCGAAATGGGGCCGGTAAATCAACGCTGCTGCGTGTTTTGCTCGGAGATGAAGAACTCGACAGCGGTGAAGTGATCCGGAATCCGAACCTGAACGTCGGTTACCTCCGCCAGCACGATCCCTTCCACGAAGGTGAATCGGCTCTCGATTTTCTGATGCGAGATTCCAACCAGCCAGACTGGAAGTGCGGAGCCGTTGCCGGTCAGTTTGAACTCAAAGGCGCCTATCTGGAAGGTCCGATCAAAGCACTCTCAGGCGGGTGGCAGACGCGGGTGAAGTTGGCAGCGTTGCTGCTGCACGAACCGAATCTCTTGCTGCTCGACGAACCGACAAACTTCCTCGACTTGCGGACGCAGATTCTTCTCGAACATTTCCTTAGAGGATTCAATCAGGCGTGCCTGATTGTTTCTCACGACCGCTCGTTTCTCGGTCAGACTTGCACCCACACGCTCGATCTCACTCGTGGCAAGCTGACGATGTATCCCGGTCCCATCGAGGACTTCTTACAATACCAGGAAGAGCGTCGGGAGCACGATGTCCGCATCAATGCCGCGATTGAAACCAAGCAGAAACAACTCAAGCGCTTTATCGACAAAAATCGTGCGAACGCCAGCACGGCGAGTCAAGCGAAATCAAAAAGCAAGCAACTCGACCGCTTGCAAACTCTCGACATCGAAGCGAACGAAGCGATCGCACACATTCGATGCCCCATTGTTGAACCGCGAAAAGGACCTGCCGTTCGCTGCGAGGATGTCGCCATCGGCTATCCTGATCATCAAGTCGCCAGCGAGATCAACCTCGAAATCGAACATGGCGAACGAGCCGCCATCGTCGGAGACAACGGTCAGGGAAAAACAACGCTTTTGCGATCTCTCGTCGATTCTTTAAAGCCTCTCTCCGGAAAAGTGAAATGGGGTTTCGGCTGCAACGTTGGGCTCTACGCTCAACACGCTTACAGCTCGCTCCCAGAAAATCAGACTGTACTTGAATACCTGACATACGAAGCGAAGCCGGGAACCACGACTCAGGAAATCCTTGCCGCCGCCGGCTCGATGCTCTTTCGGGGCGGGCACACCAAGAAGAAAATTTCGGTTCTCTCCGGAGG
Source organism: Planctomicrobium sp. (assembly GCA_030626405.1). Lineage (GTDB taxonomy): Bacteria > Planctomycetota > Planctomycetia > Planctomycetales > Planctomycetaceae > Thalassoglobus. The sequence goes on along the minus strand of DAOUPA010000149.1, from coordinate 10,810 downwards.
AGAACGCGCTCGACTCTGTATGGCGGGCCTGCTCCTCGGAACGTACAACATTTTGATCCTCGACGAACCTGGCAACCACCTTGATGTCGAAACGATTGAATCGCTGACTGACGCGTTACTCAATTACGAAGGCACCGTTATCTTCACCAGCCATGATCGACACTTCATGAAACGATTGGCATCGTCCGTTATAGAAGTTCGAGACGGTCGAGTCCGCAACTACGGTGGCGATTACGAATCGTACGTTTACGCCGTCAACAAAGAAATTGACGAAGGTGAACGAGAGCGAAACACAAAAAGTAAATCGACTCCGGCACACATGCCAGCGGTTGAGGCAAAGAAAACTCAACAGGACTGGAAAGAAGAACGGAAGCTCCAGAAAGAAATCTCCAAACTGGAGAAAATGATCGCTCGCCTGGACGACCAAAAGAAAGAACTCAGCGCGAAACTTTCTAATACACCCGACCCCGGCGAAGCCCTCGACATTCACAATGAACTGACCTCCGTGCAAACTTCACTGACCCAAGCAGAAGACCGCTGGTGCGAGTTGCAGGACTTTTAGAGCGTTTCAAATTAAACTCTTCCTTTGCCGCACGCTTGATGTGTGCGGCAAAGGAATTTCTCCGCTGTCAGGCACGTTTCCCCAGCGATTTGTCCGCGCAAATTGCTCTAGCAGTAATTGCCGATTTCCGCGTAGACTCTTCTCTTCCCCCTTTCCCACCTCTTCGTTTCTTTCATTCCACCAAACTCATGTACATTTCAACAGCACGCTCGAAAAGCGTCTGCGGTCTCGCCGTGATCGCTCTGCTTCTGGGAAGCATGGGGTGCGTGACGCCGTTTAACACTCGATATCCTGCGGTTGTTCATCGACCTGCCGAGATGGAGAGGCGCGAAGCACAAGTCCATGATCCCTACCCAGATTCGAAGTTTGGACCGGACACCGGTGTTCGCCCCTTGGGATTCAACCAGCAGCGTTCCGAACCACAACGCGCCAAGGATCGTTACTTCACCGCAATATTAAGAACGCAAAACGGCAATCCGAATTTCTCGCCACCATCCGCACCGTTGTTTGCTCCGCAAACCATGATGCCCCAGAACCCTCAGATGTACCCTCAACAATATCCTCAGCCCGGCGGCTATCCGGTTCCAACTCAAGTCGTGGTCCCTCAGCAACCGGGTGCCTACTACCCGCCGCCTCAACCGTACCGGTAAGTTTTACTTACACAAGCGTCGTAGGGTCCGCTGTGCGGACCACCGTTGGTGAGTCTGTTTTCGGTCCGCACAGCGGACCCTACTCAACAATATAGTTTTGATGAAACTTCTCCTGGTGATTCCGACTCTGGACCGATCCGGGGCAGAGAAACAGTTCTGCCTGCTGGCGGCAGGCTTGTCGAAACAGGGCATCGACGTTGAAGTGGTCTCACTCACACGGGGCGGTCCGATGGAAGAAGTCCTCGATGCTGCGGAAATCCCTGTCACAATTCTGAAGAAACGACGTCGTTTCGACATCAACGCGCGTCGCCGATTGCGAAGATTGATCCAACAGCGCCGACCGGATGTTGTGCTCTCTTGTCTGTTTGCAGGTAATTCTTACGTTCGACTGGCGACACTTGGCATGAAGCAGCATCGACCGAAGATTGTCATCTCGGAACGATGTGTCGATTCGTGGAAATCCGGCTGGCAATTCTGGCTCGACCGCCGGTTGAGATCACAAACTGATTTGTTGATTGCAAACTCGGAAAGCGTTGCTGCTTTCTATCGGGAGAAAGGATTCCCAGCAGAAAAAACCCGGGTGATCCCGAACGGTGTGATCACTCCAGAACAACCGGACTTCACGAAGACGGAATTCTGTCAACAAATCGGAATACCTGGCGACTCCAAATTGATCGCATTCATCGGTCGCCTCGCCCCACAAAAACGATTGAAAGACCTCCTCTGGGCAATGCAAATGCTCAGGCACTCGCGTCCGGACACTTATTTCCTCTTGATCGGCGACGGTCCACAACGCGGTGAGTTAGAACTCTACGCACAAGAGACCGAAGCGGCGACGCATTCCCGTTTCCTTGGACATCGCGACGATGCCGCATCACTGCTGCACCTCATCGATGTCTTCTGGTTGGGAAGTGAATTTGAAGGCATGTCAAACAGTCTGATGGAAGCAATGGTGTGCGGCAAACCGGTCGTCGTCAGCGACATCCCTCCCAATCGAGAACTCGTCGAGCATGGAAAAGACGGCTGGATCTCCAACCTCGGCGACACCGCCGGCTTCACGCAATACACACTCAAACTTCTTGAGGACACAGACGCTGCCGAGAAAATGGGCCATCTCGGGCAACAGAAGATGCGAGAGCAATTCTCCGTCGAAGCCATGGTCGAGCGGTTTCGAAAAATTCTCGAAGAGATTTGATAACGACGGCGGTAACCGGTCCTCCGCCAAAAGACTATGATCTCAAAACCCGCGTCATCGGCGGCTCCGGTTTACCGCTTGGTTCGCCACGTCTGCTGATTGAGAGCCATTCACGTCACGAAAGAATGGAAGACAGTAAAACTAATACGAAGTACAATAGCATCGCCATCCCGAAGGTAAATGCCGGCGCGAAGAAACCCACGAACGCTGCGACCCAAGGCCGGGCAATAGTAAGCGTGACACCACCGCCGAGCAGCCAGCTTCCGACGATCCACATCCTCGGTCCAATATACTCGTCGGTAGCAGTCATCGGATGGAACAGAAAGAACTGGGCGCTGTATGCGAGAATGGCGGCCCCCGCCAATGCGAGAGCGATGCCCACGATCACGTGGATTCGCGGTTTTCGGTATTGGTCGTTCGAATGATTCGTTTTGTCAGACCGATCGCTTGGGTTCCCCATCGAAGCCCCAGTCGATGATGAACTGAATGGGTTGGACATCTCGGAAACTCCGTCTGCGGATAACGCCTAGCGTAACCGGGCGGCGACGTTACGCGTTGATATCAAGTTCTCCCGGATTCGCCGCTCCGGTTCACGCAATCGTTATGCAGGTTTCTTCGATTCCTGGGCGACTCGGAGTTTCTTAACAGCCTTCTCGACTTCGTCGGCTATCATAACATTATGTTGTGACAGAGCATTAAGCGCGTCAATCATGCCTGTCGCTTCTGGTCCAATCTCGCCGATCGCACGCACAGAGAACCACGCGCAGCCTTCGTTTGGATGCTCCCGGGCGACTTGTAGAAGTGTGTTTTTTATTGACGCTACCAGTGGCCCGTATCTGCAGGCGGCCATGGCTGCTGCACTACGGATATATGGATCATTGTCTGTGAGACCGTTCTGGAGAACAGGGACAAAATGGATTCTGAACAATTCGTGAGAGTCCTGATTCGCAACGATTGATCGGGCCAATCTTTTGATCTCAACGAATGCAGCCGTTCGATCCCAGCGATCGCTGGCTGCAGTAGCTTTCGCAAGTGCTGAGTATGCGGGACTCTCTTTTGGCGTGGCCTCAACCGCTGTGGAAAGTTGGTCGAGGCGGGCGCCCACAGATTTGCGACGCTCGACTTCCCATTTGGCCGAAGCAAAGCAGAAAACGATTAGTGCACCAATTGATACGAGAATCAGCGCTGCGGTCGCGGTGAACTTGAGAATGGAGTGTTCCCCTCTGTGAACCTGCCGAAATGAAGTATGTCTATAATATGAACCGTTGGGTGACCATGAAGTTAACGCGAAATCGCTCCAGTGGCTCGATACCGCATATTGCGGCATAACGTCCAAAATCACCGGGCGGCGACAAGTGATTGTCCATTTGAAAACGCCCAGACTTCGCCGCTCCGGTGCAGTATTTGGGCTACGGTTGCGGGTCGTGTGCTGCTGTGGTTTTGGCATGAACGAAAGCCATCGCTGGCCCGACGACTACGAACATTAGAACAAAGAACCCAGTTTCCAGCAAAAGGAATGTGGGCAACGAATCCATGTGATGTTTGGCAGCAGCCGCAACGGCCTGAATTGACCAGAATATCGTGCCGATAATGGCAGCGAATCGAAAACCCTCGTAAACCGTGGAACCATCAGTCTTTAATCGTGGATAAATATATGCGAGCACCAGTCCTTGTATTGTGATTGTAAGCAGACCGAGGGGAACGCTCAGGTTTTCGCGAAACACATGGATGCTGTCATAGTTGGATTTGAAAATCGCGAGATGCCAGACGATGCCCATTGCGAACGTTGGGACGATGTAGGCTGCGACAAGTAACAGGTATGTCTTCATGGAAGAATCCGTGGGCACGATCGAGCGATTGTTTGCCGGGTGATCAATCCTTCTCGCGATATCGGGTTCGAGGGTGAGGCAACTCATCCGCAACGTGCGCCAGCCGCGGCTGGCGCACTTGAATTAGACTGAATAAATTCGGTAGAACCCATTAAGGGTAGAATTTGGAGTATTCTGTATAACCAGGGAGGATGTGTCAAGGAAATTGTAGGGAAGTTGTCATGGCGCAACAGGTTAGAGTGAATAACGATCCGCCGGAAATGCGGAATTCTAAGAGGCGCCCGAAGCTCCTCGAGCAGATGCGGCAGAAGCTGAGGACGATGCATTATGCCTATCGCACAGAACAGAATTACACGATGTGGGTCGAGCGGAGCAGGGTGGACATGAATCGACGTTGACGGAGCTACTTAGCATGCCCATCCTGCTGACGCGATATGGGCATGGCACCCGATTCGTTCTCTGGACTTCTCACCTACCCTGCACTTCTTAGTCGCAAGCTGTTCATGACAACCGAAACACTGCTCAGGGACATCGCTGCGGCGGCAAACATGGGGGGAAGTAACCAGCCGGTCCAGGGGTAGAAGATGCCTGCCGCGAAGGGGATTCCGATGAGATTGTAGATGAAGGCAAAGAAGAGATTTTGCTTGACGATTTGCATTGTTCGTCGGGACAATCGAAAGCCTTGAACAATCGGCATGACTCGGTCAGAGAGAACCGTCATCCCGGCGGTCGCGATGGCGACATCGGTTCCAGCACCGATGGCGATTCCGACATCGGCAGCAGCAAGAGCTGGCGCGTCGTTGATGCCGTCTCCGACCATCGCAACCACAACACCAGATTCCTTGAGCTGCTCCACTTCACGCACTTTATCTTGAGGCAGCACTTCGGCACGAACTTCTTCGATGCCAACTGCCTTTCCGATGGCAGCGACTGTTTCCGTTCGATCTCCAGAGATGACCATCAGGTCCAAGCTCATACTTTTCAATTCTGAGACTGCATGTGCGGCATCGGCTTTCAATTCGTCCTGAACTTCAATCGTAGCGAAGACCTGTTCTAAAGAAGCGACGAAGACAATCGATGTCGAAGACCCAGAGAACGTTTCTTCTGGAATCTGGTCGACTAGTCCATGTGATTCAAGAAAAGATCGGTTCCCGACAAGGATGACCTCGCCATCAACCTTTGCTTTCGCACCTTGACCAGCGATATTTTCAAAATCGGTTGAAGTTGGCAGATTTGAAGCAGGCGACGAAACAACTTGCATGACCGGCAAGAGTGAATTGGCAGTGTTGGCTGGTTCTGGATTTTGCTGAGAGGTGTGTTCTGTGAATGCAGCAACAATTGCCCTTGCCAATGGGTGCTCTGAATGTTGCTCGACCGCCGCAGCCAGACGTAGGATTTCTAATTCGCTTTGGGTTCCCAGTCGCTTCACATTTGCGACAGAGAGATTCCCTTGCGTGAGCGTTCCGGTTTTGTCGAACACGATTACTTCAACATGAGCCGCTTGTTCAAGGGTGGCCGCGTCTTTGACCATCAAACCAAACTCTGCCGCGCGGCCCATGGCTGTCATCATTGCAGTTGGTGTCGCCAACCCGAGAGCGCAAGGACAGGAGACGACTAAAACTGTGACAGCAGCCAGTGTTGCCTTCGAGAGTCCGGCGGCGCTCGGGTTGAGTAGCCACCAAACGGTGAAAGTCGTCACAGCGATTCCAATCACAACCGGCACAAAGACGCTCGCCACACGATCAGCAAGCCGGGCAATCGGTGCTTTGGAAGTTTGTGCTGTATGGACCAGTTCGATGATTTGGTTCAGAACCGTTTCTCCGCCGGTCCGTGTCACTTTGACAATCATCCCACCAGTCAGATTCATGGTCCCGCCGATGACTTCATCTCCATCAGACTTGTCGACCGGCAGCGACTCACCCGTCACCATCGATTCGTCCACCGAACCGGACCCGTCCCAAACCTGACCATCGATTGGAATTCGCTCACCTGGTCGGACTCGAATCAAATCGTCTGCCTGAAGTTCTTCGACAGGCACGTTTTCCTCGGTGCCGTTTTTCCAGAGTGAAGCTGTTTGCGGTTGAAGTTCAACCAGTTGATCAATCGCTGACGCCGTTTTCCACTTCGCTCTCTCCTCAAGCATCCGTCCGAGGAGGACAAAGAAAATCGTGATTGCTGCTGCGTCGAAATAGACCGGTTGGCTTCCTTCCCAAACTTGTGGTGCGAGGAGAGCAAACAGACTGACGAGATACGCCGTTCCACTTCCGATGGCGATCAGAGTGTCCATATTCAGTGAACGATGGCGAATTCCCTGAATTGCGTTTTTGAAGATCGGAAGCCCCGACCACGCAAGTACAGGCAGAGTCAAAACCGCCAGCCAGACTCCCTTCTGCGAAAAGTCCGGGACAAACATGCTCAACACAAAAACGACCGCAGCCAATGGAGCAGCAACCATGACCCGTTGGCGTAGCGACTGAAATTCCGTAGACCGCCGCTCAGCAATCGACTGAGTCTGTTGCGGTCTCTCTGAAAGTTCGAACCCAGCATCGGCGACGGCTGCCTGCATTGCTTCAAGGCTCGGAGATTCATTTTCTCCAAAGACAACACGCACATCCTGAGACGCCAGATTCACATTGGCAGCAGCAACCTCAGGCAGCGCCTGCAACGCCTTCTCAACACGTCCCACGCACGCCGCGCAGTGCATCCCCTGGATAAGATAATTTTGCCGTTTCGCTTGCTCGTTCATAACTGCGATTGTACGTAAACCGCCCCACAATCAAAGTATCGTCAAGTAGCACAGGCTACTCAACTGCAACAAAACGTGATCTTTCCGACACGCTCCCATGATCCATCACAAAAACTTGTCAGAAGAAAAATTCCGAGACTGCACATCAGTATTTCCTTCGAAATTGACACCCATGTTCTCGAGTGGTAGCCTGATGGTGAGCAGCACACGTCAGAGGCTGACTTTTTCCAAGTCATCAGACGTGGTCAACCACATCGCTTCTCTATGTTTCAACATCAACTAATTTCGTTTCATTCCTGTTGGCATCGACCCTGAATTGGAATAGAATTCAAGTCGGTGACACTCCATGCCATTCACGATTTCAGCCAAGGTTGAATCATTATGCTGCAAGCGGAACTTCGAGTTTTATCTGGAAAACAGGCAGGCAGTGCAATTCCGTTACCAACCGGTAAATTTCTGGTCGGTCGTGAGGAAGACTGTCATCTTCGCCCGAATAGCGACCTGATCAGTCGGCACCACTGTGTCTTCACTCTGGATGAATACGGTCTGCGATTGCGGGATCTGGGTAGCACGAATGGTTCTTTTGTAAATGGCGAAAAGATTCGTGGAGCGGTGGTTCTGAATTCAGGTGATTCTGTTTCCATTGGCAAGCTAGAGTTTCAAGTGATTGTTGGAGACCCAATCACCGATGAGACCAGAACAAATCTCGCCGTTGATTTGCCTACAGAAGTTTTGCCAGCCGCTACCCCGGGCGATGAACAATCGACCGACCAAGAAGACGACTCAGACGATACTGTTAACGAGCCTTCCACTTCTGACACGATGATGGAGATACCAACAATTCCGCAACCTGAGACACCCGGTGTGCCAGCTCAGGAGTTTCCGCAAGCTGGAGACACACAGTATTACCCTCCCCCTGGGATGCCTCCTCAAGTGCCAGTTGGGTATCCACCACAAATGGGATATCCCCAAGGGATGATGCCGTATGGATACCCTCAACAAATGGGGTATCCTCAGCAAATGGGATATCCCCAACAGATGGGCTACCCGCCAGGAATGGTGCCTCCGCAACCTGGACAAGAAGGAGTGGCACCAGAAGCGGGCGAACCACAAAAAACTGATGAACCGGCTGTGCGACTTCCCGATCCTTCAGAAACAGGCGCGAAAGCACCTGAACCAAAAGTTGCTGAACCAGCTCCGAGCGAAGGAGAAGGTGATAACAGAACTGTCGACCAAAAAGCTAAGGAAGAAGCCCCGAGCGCGGCAGCAGATGCGATTCAGCAATATCTCCAGCGTCGCCCCAAAGGTGGCAGTTGAGCGAACTGAAGTTCAGCCTCAACTAGCCTTTGAGTAGTAGGACACCTCTTTGCTGGTCTCTAGAATCTCCAGCAGTACTTTCACACTGAGTTGAGTCGCCCCTTGCTGTTGCAGGACGAGTTCCTGCGCACGACTCCCGATTTCGTGAGCGAGATCTGTTTGAGTAAACATCTGTGTGACGAAGGCTTCCAATTGCCCTTGGTCATGCACTGTCTGGGCGGCACGATGGATGTGTAGAAGCTCGACGATGTGTTTGAAATTTCGTGTCTTCGGACCGAAACAAACAGGGGCTCCATAAGCGGCTGGTTCGAGCATGTTTTGCCCGCCACGATCTCCAAAACTTCCGCCGACAAATGCAACGTCTGCAAGTGCCCAACAGTCGCCGAGTTCACCAACCGTATCGAGTAAACCGACTGGTGGAGACGGACTTGATGAACGAGATCCACCTGAACGACGGATCGTTGCGTAGCCCGCTTCATCAATCAGTCGGGCGACGGTATCTCCACGTTCAGGATGACGCGGAACAATAATCAGTCGAGCATTCGGAACAACCTGTCGAACTTTCTCGAAAGCATTCAAAGCCATCTCTTCCTCAGGATGCTGAGTACTGCCAGCAATGAAAACTAACTCGTTCTGTCCCAGTTGAAAGAAGGTCCTGAGAATCTGAACCGATTCACGATGGCGATTCGTTTGGACACCATCAAACTTAATCGATCCTGTCACGACAAGCCGTTCTGCTTTGGCACCAAGATCTAAAAAACGCTGTTTGTACTCTTCTGATTGAACGGCAATTTTACTCATCTGATTCAGCAAACCAGAAAAGAGTGGACGAATTTTCCGGTACCCATTGAAGCTTCTCAGACTCAATCGACCATTGATCAGCGCAACTGGAATTCGCTGACTCGCGGCTTCTCTTAAAAAGTTCGGCCACAGTTCCAACTCAACCAAAACGATCAAATCCGGTCGGACTCGCTGAATTGCTTTGCGCACACTCCAAGTGAAATCAAGTGGAAAATATGCAACCTGGCAGTCTGCCAGTTTTTCGTTTGCAACCTTGTAACCAGTCTTCGTCGTCGTTGTGACAAGGACATCGAGCGACACCTCTCGACGTCTGAGTTCACGAATGATTTGCTGCAATTGCAGAACTTCGCCAACACTCACCGCATGAATCCAGATTCTTTTTCCTGGACTGGCAGAAGGACCTGGAAGCTGCCCCCACAGCTTTTGGTCCCAGCCTTCTCGATACTTTCCTTGTTTCCACCCTTTTAAAAGTAAAAGTGGACTGACTGCTAAAATCAGCAGGAAGTAAACCAGATTGAACAGTAGGCCAACCACAACCGTCCCTGACAGGTAGAAAATTCCCTCATGGAATCAACATTTGTGAGATAGAAAAGTCTGAGAACTATAGGTGAAAACAGAAGAATCAACCTAGGCGAGTTCAGACACCCTGCCAACAGCGAAGAAATCCCGACTCTCAGCAGAACAGTCATGACCAACAAAATCCTGAAACAGGCTCTTTTTATTGACTTGATCCGTTCTGCGGCTTAACCTTACATGTATCGGTGAGCGTTGATGTCGTCTCACTTCCCTCCCATTTTCGGCTGCTTGTATCCACTGCAACAGCCGGACCTGATGAACAGGTCGGCAGTATGTCCCACCTCCCACTTCGTCATATGCTCTCGCTTGTCGCCATCTCGGCGATTTTGCTTTGCTGTTTTCAACAGGAACTTAGAGCAGAAGATGCAACTCCTCCGGCTCTACATGCCCAAATCGATTCGCTCTTGCAAGCGTCTCAATTTGGACCTGTTGCAGAAACAATCGACGATGCCACTTTTGCACGAAGAGTTTATCTCGATCTGATCGGACGTATCCCGACCGTCACCGAAACGCGTACTTTCCTCGCTGAACAGAACCCGCAAAAGCGACAGGTGTTGTTGGATGATCTTCTGTCTCGTCCAGATTTTGCGCGACACATGGCAGTGACTTTCGACGTCATGATGATGGAACGCCGGGGCGGCAAGCATGTGAAGTCTGACGACTTCCGCAAATACCTCGAAGAATCTTTTCGAGACGGCAAATCGTACCTTCAACTTTCTCAAGAGATCCTCGCCGCCGATGGCACTGCCGAAAAGAACCGACCTGCCGCCGCGTTTTACCTGGAACGTGATGTTGAACCGAACTTGCTCACGCGAGAGATCGGGCGTGTTTTCTTTGGTGTCGATTTGCAATGCGCGCAATGCCATAACCATCCCAATATCGACGACTATCATCAGGAAGACTATTACGGACTACAGGCATTCGTCGTTCGCGCGAGCCTGTTCCAACCTGATAAAAAGAAACCTGCTCTCATCGCGGAGAAGGCAGAAGGAGAAGCGGCGTTCCAGTCCGTCTTTACGGACCGATCTAGCATGACCGGTCCACGTGTTCTCAATGGAGACGAAGTCGTTGAGGCATCCCTCAAACCAGGTGAGCGTTACCACGTTGCTCCTGCCAAAAACGTTCGACATATCG
>DAOUPA010000567.1 GCA_030626405.1 Planctomicrobium sp. | reverse complement strand
CACAAAACAACCTGGACGATCAGATTCGACTCGTGCCGATTACGAATCCAGACAAACTGAAATACTATAAAAATGGATTGCTCGAAATCAGCGATGGTGACATGCCTCACTCGTTGCTTCCAGGCCCCGGAAAAGAAGGAAACGATCGATGTGGGCGAATACACCAGGGAGTGCTGGAACTCTCAAATGTGAAACTCGACCATGAGCATCAACAGATCAAACAGCTTAGAGAATTCATCAGCGAATAGAATTTCCTGCGAGTAATGCTCTCGATTCCAAGAACTGCTTGTCGAACCGGTCACCGAGTCGTAGGATCAATATCGGACATTTGATTCTTGATGAGGTACTTACCATGGCTCGCTTCCAGTTGCTTTCTCTCGTTGCCGTTCTCTTTTGGGCTTGTCCTGGACTTCTCTTCGCTGAAGAGGCCGAGAACTTTGGTGCTCCGAATCCAGGAGTGCCGGAGTTGAAAGAGTTGGTTCGTTTCCAAGGGGAATGGGAAGCTCAGCTTGGGAACTCGGATCAGAAGATTCCCTCCAAACGAAAATGGATGTTCGATGGACACTTCCTGAAGCACGAGTTTGAAGTTTCCGGAGGAGCACTACGAGGGACCATTTTCCGAGGGTACGATCAAAAGAATCAACGCTACACAATGACGTTTCTCGACTCTCAGGGGAACGCGTCACTCCTGGCAGGGAGTTGGGATCAGGAGCTCAAGAATTTTACGTTTGACGCCGTCGATAGTTCTTGCCCGATCCAAAAGTACGAATCGTATTTTCCTGACGAGAAGACCGAACAGTGGACCATTACCTTTGACAACACTCAGCAATCGCAGGTCTCTGGGATTGCAAAAAAACTTTCCGATTGAGACATTGGCAGCACGTAGTAGGCTGGGACTCGTCCCAGCATGCTTCGGTTGTTCTCAACGCAGAAATGGGTGACGCCATCGACCCACACACACTCCCCGCAATCGAATCCTGCGAAGGCTGCGGCGCCTGTTGCAGCGTGCAGGGAGCACCGCCGGATTACGTCGCGTTGTCACTGAATCCACACTTCAAAAACGATCCATCGTTTGCTGAAGATTTCAAACGCTTCTCTAGTCTTGATGGCGAACCGCTTCGCCTGCTGAAAGGTTACCTGCGCGAATCCGCAAACGGATCCATCCCAAAAGATGGTCCCTGTATCTGGCTCGATGAGACAGGTGCAGGTTGCCACTTTTACGAACTTCGCCCTTCTACTTGCCGCGTCTTCGAGATCAACAGTCCTGGCTGTTTGTATTATCGCAAACTGCCAGGGATCGACACTTCAGACTGAACCGTCTCTGCGATAGCGATTCGGCTGGCGAACAGGCCTCACCGGCCACTGGGATGGCCCTCCCTGAAAGAGGTTTGTTCATACCTGTTCCGTTCTCCGAATGACGGCTCACCGGGGCCAACTTCTTGAATCAGAACTGAAGACGACACGCGATCATTTTAAAACACAGCACACAAACAACGTTGCGTTTTATCTCATGTTGCGAGCAGGCATCGAGAGATGCACTAATTTGTTGCCGAACAAATACATTATTGAAATTTACAGTGATTTATTTTCATTTCGATTATTTCGGATGTACGGTTGAGAGACAGTAAAAGATTATTGCAGTGAATGGGCGGTTTAAAAACGACCAATCGCGATGTGCGTCTTGGTGAAATATTAAGCGGAGAGAATCTCATGCGAACCGGCTTGAACACACTTCGAAAATATTTATTTTCTCTCGCTGCAATTGCCATTTTGGGGCTGCCCATTTCAACCAGCGATGTCACCGCTCAGGATTTCTTCAGCGGGTTTGAAACGGACACGACCGGCTGGAATGTGATTCCGATTTCATTCTTCTCTGCACAGCGCGTTCCCAGTGGCGATCTTGGAATCCCATCCGCCTCTGGAGACTGGCACGCAACCGGGATGCTGCCTGTGACGATTTGGGGAGGAACATCGAATGAGTTTCCTGTCGGTGGCTTTCTAACGACTGTTGACATCTATTTGGATGTCAACACGTTCGCAGACAACGACAGCCAACTCTACTTCTCATCTTCCATTAACGACACAGCCAATGTACGGCGGCGGAACTTCGTCTTCAATATCGGATTCTACAATGACAATGCCGGTCCTGGGACAGGAAATCGGTTCGTCATCAGCGCCAGCAACAATGTCATCAAGTTCCCGAACTTCCCGCGTGAAGGGATTGCTCCACTCGTTGTTAATACAACAGGCTGGTACACCTTCACTCATATCTTCAGAGACAACGGCAGTGGTGTACTTGAAGTGGAAATGGCCGTCGCTGATGCCAATGGAACAGAACTCGCGAATTGGGCGTTGAGCAATCCGTCCGATGTCATCGGCGACACGGTCGGTGGGAATGGTGACGGCGGGTTTACTGCGAATGATTTTGTGATGGGACTTGCCTTTGACAACACCGCTAAACTCTCGAGTAGCGATTCGGACGGCGATGGTGTTCCTGATGCCGATGACCTGTATCCAAATTCAGACGTTCGACCGACCGTGATCATCGATGGTAACGACTCCGGCGTCGAAAACAGCGTCGATGTCTTCGGCTGCACGATCAATGACCTGGTCCAGATCATTGCTGAATCATCTTCCAACCATGGCGCCTTCGTCAAAAGTGTCGCCAAACTCACCAACGATCTCAAAAAGGACGGGCTGATCTCTGGAAAAGAAAAAGGCAAGATCCAAAGTGCCGCCGCGAAGTCGAGTTTGCCTTAAGAGCCACGTCAAAATATAAGATCAATCTCACAACGCAAAAGCCCGGCATTTTAAAAATGCCGGGCTTTTTATTTTGCAACGAACTACTTCTCGGTTCTTTTACTCCTCGCCTGCATGTTTCGCGATTCCGAATATACTTGTATGATTGCCTGTCCCACTTTCATCTCATTCCAAAACTCAATGCGACAGGAGTTTTGGACATCCCCAGGGAGACGACCGTGCATTCTCAAGGCATTATCGAAATTGATCGACTGATCGAAGACGTTTTTCCTCTCACCTGCGACCATGTTGCAGAGTGGAGCTTGACCGTTATTGAGGATGAAGTACTCGAAGAAAAACCAGAAGGTGTCGGAACAACATTTCGCGTTGTCACCGAAGAACACGGAAAACAAATGGTGTTTCAAGGTGTGATCACCAGGTACGAGCCTCCATATCTGAACGCAATGCACCTGACCGGTAAAATGTTCGACATCGAAGCAGAGTACACTTTCGAGGACATCTCCGAGCGAACGCGCGTGACTTTAATCTCCAATGTTACCGGCAAAGGTTTTTTCAAAGTGTTCCTGTTTTTATTCGGCTGGATGATGAACAAATCCAGTTGTCAGGCGACGCAGAAAGAACTGGAAAGTTTGAAGTCATTCTGTGAAGAGAGCGCTTGGTTTGACTCCGCTGCAACTTGAATTCAATTTCTTTCCAACGCAACGGGCCTCACATGCGTAGTTCTTAGACAATGATGGCCGTCCCGCCTGCAAGCTTGTGAATTGAAGTTCAGTGCGTGCATAGAGACGCCGTTTTTTTCTGAGACATCCAAGATGACAACCACTGAATCGTCCGGAAGTTGTCTTGGTCAAGCAGATGAGAATACGAGACCTTCTCACACGTTCACGTTTCTACTGCTGCGGTGGGCTGTGGGGATCGTTTTGATCGGCGTGGTGCATTGGCTATTACCTGCTCGCGGCGAGCGGTTTTGGATGCTGTTGCCGGTTGTCGTTTTGATTCTGGCGTTTCTTCTCAGACTCATTCCCAAACCCAGGTTGACGAAGCAGCCGAAGTGGCAGCAGGTCATCACTCTCACGGTCCTTCTTACGTTTCCTATTCTGCTGTACGTCGGATTGACGTTACTTTGCCGATCTCCATTTTCATGGAAAGAATGTTTGATCACTGAGTACTTTCTCATTTTCTGCCTGATCGTCCCACTGCTGTATCTTTTTAATTTCATGGAGTTACTAGATCATTACTTCGACAAACGTCTCCACCGACTGGCTGCGAGAGTGTGCAAAGTTTTCATGCGGTGCATCGGATACCTCGCTCTGATCCCAGCGTTGCTCGCGATTCTTGCAATCCACCGTCCGAAATTGATCCCTAAACCTTATGAGTTTG
>DAOUPA010000659.1 GCA_030626405.1 Planctomicrobium sp. | reverse complement strand
TAACGCAAGTATCAACTACATTAGGAGTTCCGGACACCCCTCCATCGCCGCAGCGTTCAGGTCCAACGCCTTACGTATCCCAGCCCTCTTAGCCAGACTCGGCATCCTCATTTAATGAGTCGCCGTGATTAACGCACCCGTCCGGACCGCTATAGGGAACCGAACCCCTCAAATACTGATACTCCGGACCGAACGCTCTTCGGAATCTTTGGAGTGATTTGCAGGATGAGCGAGAAACCTCCCGCTCCCACGGCAATTCGGCGTTTTGATCGCAGCAACAATCGGCGAACCAGAGATGCTTTGCCGATCGACTTCGAAGAGATGTTTAGGACGTTCTTCTTCCCCACGCAAGAAGAACGAACCAGGAAACCGAATCCCAACGGCACAATCCCGAACTCAGAGAGTCCTGACCGTCTGGCAAAAGGCTCACCACAAGAGAAGGAAAACAAAACCCCTTCAACCTTGAATGATAAGCCTACGCGCCCTCACTCCGCACTTGACAAAAAAAGCCATAGAGATGTTATGCGGCCCTTACGGTAACCCACTTATCGGGGGCTCAAGCGCACACCATTCAAACTCTCCGATTTCGCAACCGGGCAAGGACTTGCGAAGTTGTTCCACTTCATTTGCATCGAAAGTCGCGTCAGATATTTCGAGCCGACGTAGCTGGGGTAGTGCGATTACGATCGAGAGGGCACTGTCGGTAATGTCCGGGCCAAGGCGCACGTACATTGACTCCGCTGGAATCAGTTTCTGTAACTCACGGATACGATGAAGATCATGATTGCTGCCGTGCCAATTCTTCAGGTCGATCCAGTTCCAATAAACACCTTTAGGCCAGCAATCGCCGATTTCTGCGCCATGGGATTCAAGATCGCGTTCGGTCGCGAAAAGTCGTTCAAGTCGACGGCTGTCAGCAGAGCGCCTTGCCGCCTCAATCGCGCTCGCGTCTTTGGCCTGCAACTTGACGTACCAAGTCCAACCCACAGCGAAAATAATCAAGACCGTAGACAACATCACAAACGCGGTGGCGAGTTGCCTCATTCTGCTGTGGCGCCGATTCGGGTTGGTCATGATTACTGCCACATAACGTTTGAGCTAACTTGCCCGCCGAACTTACGGTAGGCCTTCAATTGTATTCACACCATTAAACCGCCGATGTGGTGGCGGGTCAAGTTGAGTGATTTGCTATGCCTGCGCTGCATGCTCACCCTACCGCGCGATGTAAACATGGTACTCAATTTCTGACAATCCCACTCTGCCCGCGGTGCAGCACGACTGCTTTATTCGGACTCACTGTCAGTGAATCCGTTGTCCCAGATCGTGTCGCATCGATCGCATTGAAATATTAATGGTGAACCGTCAAACGCACGTTCTCGGGTTAGGAGTTGACGGCAAGTAGGGCACAAGAACCGACGCCATCTTCGCTGTTGAAAGTACAGGCCGATACCTAACACGAGCATCACAACGGGAATTGCAGATGATGGGCTGAAGTCATTTGTTAGAAGCGCGTATCCAACTACAACTGCGGCGGCGATTCCGAACAGGATAAAGCTCAGTGTGTGGGTCTTGAGGACCGCGTTTGTCTTCTTGACGGTAGGCATTCAGCCTCTGCTGTATAACGTTCAAAATAACGGGGACCGAGGAGTTGTTTGTGGATTCAGAACCGACGACGCAGAGCGCGCTGGGCAAAAACGTTGTCATCAATTAAACTGTGACCGATCCAACTCTTTGGCAACTTGGAATTGAAAAGTGATGTCGCAAATCAGCGCGGCACGAAGCGACTGACGGATTTGTCAGAAACCAACGCCGAAGAGAAAAAGAAGTCTATGTCGCTTTCCGTTCGTAATGTTTCAGTACACCGCCAAGCCACACTTTACAGACGATTTCATCAGGAGCGCGGAGCGTCATCCGGTGCGGCTCTCCCTTTTCTGATCGCAACAGCAGGGCGGGAATGTACCGCTTGCAGCGTGGAGATGTTCATTATGAACCCTACAGGAGTGTGTCTTTTTCAACGACTCCCGGCGCTCTGGTCGTCAGTCCATTAGTCAATGTTGATCAGGTTGTGCAAACGCAACTCCACCTTAGGCAAGCAGAGCCATTCACTCAGGAACTCGTTGGTCACACATCGATCAATAGAAGATACTGGGGGGGGTTGGACAGCTGCACATATCCGTGTCGAAGATGACCTTCATCGGTTCGGCCACGTGAACGGCGTTGTAGCACGGCGACAGAAAGAGCAACGCAATCACGATATTCTCAGCGAGCTTCATGACTTCCCTTTTTGCAATAAGTCCTTACCATTTGGCAGAAGCTCTGCGAGTTCTGCTACGATCCGACTTCGAACGAAATCACCGTTCCGGATTGAGCCGATTCGGTGGCGGCGGCCATCCATGCGACGGCAGCTCGCGATTCGGGAGCTGTAATTCGCTGTGGCGTCTCACCACTGCGAACACAATTCGCAAAATAACGCAATTCGTCCTGCAAAATCCCAGTGTAGTTGCCGAGAGGACGAGGCCAATACATTGTGTCGGGCATCTTCACGCCATTTGCGTCATGGATCGCGAGTCCCGCTTCGCCGCAGTTGATGTACAGCGCTCCTTCCGTGCCGATGACTTCCAGTCTCGCATCGATCGTGTACGGCGTACTTTCGGGCAAATGCCAGACCGATTCGACGACAGCCACTGCACCGTTGTCGAGTCGGGCGATCGACCAACCGCCGTCAGGATACTTGTTCTGACCGGGATGCACTTCCTGCGCGTAGACACTCGTGACTTTCGCGCCGCTAAACCAGAGCATCAGGTCGGCGTCGTGGATTCCGTCGCCCATCAGTGCTGAAATATCATCAAGCACCATACGGCCGATTTCCTTCGAGAGATTTCGCCTTGCATGCATCGAGATGATCTTGCCGATTCTCCCTTCGTCGATCGCTTGTTTTGCAAGCGTGACTCGCGGATCGAATCGGCAGATGTGACCGACCATGAACAAGCCGTTTGCCTCGTCGGCTGCTTCAATGATCTGGTCACAGTCGGCAACCGTCGGTGCCATCGGCTTTTCAAGGAACACATGTTTGCCGCTGCGCAAAGCATCGATAGCGATTTCGCGATGATCGTAAATGTGTGTCGTGATACTGACGGCGTCGATGTTGGGATCGGCCAGCAGATCGTGGTAGTTCGTGTAACGCTGTTCTACATTCAGCCGATCCGCGACTTCAGCCAACCGCTCAGGTCGTCTCGTACAAAGAGCCG
>DAOUPA010000172.1 GCA_030626405.1 Planctomicrobium sp. | reverse complement strand
CACAACCTCCGCGAGATCAATCCGTTTTGACATTGTGAGTCCTCCTTGAAAATGAAACATTCAAAGAGAACTCTTTAACGATCAATTACCCAGAGCGCAAGGCTGCCCGTCTTGCCTGACCTATCCAAAAGTGCGCGCTGGCCGTGCGAGTACGAACGTCTCCAAGAAGCATTGAAACTGAACGAGTCGTTGTCGATTGCGTATTACCTAAAAGAAGACTTACGACAAATTTGGGAACAAGACAATCGCAATCAAGCTGCCAACTTCTTGCACGATTGGTGTCGCCGCGCCCGCGCTTCTGGTATTCGAGTTCTACAAACAATGGCGAACACTCTTGAGGGCGACCGTACCGGAATTTTGGACTGGTACAGGCAGCGCATCTCCACCGACCCTTTGGAAGGGACGAACAATAAAATCAAAACGATGAAACGCCAAGCATACGGCTACCGAGACGAAGAATACTTCCACCTCAAGCTCTACGCCCTCCACGAATCCAAATTCAAACTCATCGGTTAGATCAACTCCGCGCACATAGATTGTCGTTGAACCGAAATTCTCCTGTTCAAGTGTGTTCGAAGTTTTTGTACCCCGCGGGAATATTGAACAATGAAGTTCTCAGCTTGGCGTTTGAGAACGCCCGAAGTGGCGGCAACTCGCGCATCAAAGTCCAGAACGTCCTGACAGACAGCAGGGTTGTCGAGTCGAGCGGGTGAGCAACGTTCTCAAACGACGTGGAAATCAATTGTTGTTCTCCCCATTGGCCGGTTGAGACTCCTTAAGAGTCAACTCAGCATCTTCAACGAATTTTCGCAAATCCAGAATCTCTTTGCCGTAGGCTACTCTTGCTTCAGAATAGGCATTTCTGTCATTGTCTGTTATGGCTTCGACCATGCGCTTTAGGGATTCGATTGGCGGAGAGATCCTCGTGTAAAAGTCCTTGCCTTTCAATTGCGACTCGATATTGGCGCATTGTTCGTTGAACTCTCGAGTGAATTCCACCCACTCGTCTGCGATGCTATCTGAACCACGTGCTTTCAGAACCAACAGACGTTTCTTATTGGCGTCGTAGTACAATGAACCAACCATGTTCAGCAAAGCACGATATTCGTGAACTTCGACCTTCGTTGCGGTTGTCGACAACGCGTCGGGGCTAGCCGACTCGGTTTCGGTCGACGGTTTCTCGGGAGACGACAAACCCGCCTGCTTTTTTGCAGTTTGTGAAGACGAGCTGGACGGCTCGCAACCAGAAATGATCGTCATGAGAGCAGATATAAGGATGAATTTGGGCATTCGAGTTTCCCCAGAGGTATAGAAATATTCGGACACCGAAATCCTAGAATAGGAGACCGCCCATGGACAGCGACAACGACTGACAATTCTCACTCGTCGGAGAACATTGACTAGGGTACGAAGTTCTTTAGTCTGCAGCCAATCACCCTGCACAACCAACCCCAATTCAAAATGGGTGGCTCAGCAGGCCAGAAACTTTTTGATGCACGCAGAAGACGTCGGCCTGGAACCGGAATTACTCATGCATGACAGGGATACGAAGTTCACGAAGGAGTTCGATGACATCATCAAGTCGACAGGCTGCGAAATCAAGAAGACACCGATCATGTCGCCAAACCTACAAGCACATGTCGAACGAGTGGTGCAGACATTGAAGCATGAAGTCTTAAATGAATTTGTGGTGGTCTCCGAGAAGCATCTGAACCACATCTGCCGTGAGGCTCAGACTTGGTACAACAACGAGCGCGGGCATTCAGCCAGAGAGAACTTGCCACCGAGTTGGAGAAATCAACCGGAAGAAGTGCAGACGATCAAGCTGAAAGATGTTGCCTGTTCGACCAGACTTGGTGGACTATTGAAACACTACTGGCGACGGGCTGCGTAAGCGTCTTTCTACATAAATTAATCACAAGGACCGGGATCGCAATCTGCGCTGAAAGGATTCGTGACACGGAAAAATCGGTCAAGCGCTGTTGACAGCTGAAAATCAGTCATTCCAAAGTTCAACGTTTCAATTCTCTCTATGAGTTTCGCCCTGAAATCCTACTGCTCAGGAGGGTTCAAGGGTTTTGTACCCCGCGAATAAAATACTCAATTATTCGCACCGATCGATTTAACTTTAGCCATTCTGAGTTCCTGGTTTCTTTCCGAACAGTGACTGCAGGTCAGTCACGCGACTGACAATTTTTTGATCACCTTCGATTCTTCCTGTCCCTTTGAGTGTCACAGCGGTACCGCAGTGGTAGGCCAGATTAAAATTGTGGAAGTCACGGAAGTTTACTTCGACACGCACCGGCTTCTCGCCCTCCACGTCGATGAAGAAGATTCTCGCCTCATCTAGATCGTCGGACATGCGGATACGTCCTCGAACGGTAAGTTGATCACCTTCCACTTTGACCCAACTATCAAAAGGCTGTTCACGGTAGGGAGCAAAATCAGATCCGTTCAGTCCCGGAAGGGGAGTTTTGCTACCTGCAAAAGATTCGACGTTGATGCCAAACATTTCGAGCAGCGAAAGGTGTAGTCGCCCCAGTTCTTGATTCTCTGAATAACGAACGTAACGACCAGTTTTCAGAACGTTCTTGCCACCTGCAAGAACGATGGGGATTCTCGTCACTGTGTGATTGTCGCTATGTCCCATTCCGGAACCGTAGAGCACAAGCGTATCATCCAGCAGGCAACCTTCACCGACTTTGCGCGACTTCAAACGTGTGAGCAGTGAGTTGAACTTCTCCATGTGCCACAAGCTGATCTTTAGGAGGGACTCAAGGTTGGTGCGGCTGAAATTCCTGAAGAAGTGCGATAGGTAGTGGTGCTGCTCAGTGATCCCCAGAAAATCGAAAATCATGCGACTATTGCTGTTCCCCAACATATAAGTAATGCAGCGAGTTGAATCCGTCCAAAGTGCAAGTTCAATCATATCGAGCATCGATTCTACCTGCTCATTCAGATTGGCACCGACACCCGGTCGTGTAAATGCAGCCACGTCAATTGCCGATTTCGCCCTTCGCATGTTCGTCAGTCTTTTCTCTGATTCGCGAACGACCTCCATATACTCTTCAAGAGTCTCCCGGTCTTCTCGCCCTGCTTTCCTGGAAAGTGAACGGGCATCTTCTTGAACTCTATCGAGCACGCTCGCCAACTGTGCTCGTTGTTGCTGATTGGCAAGCGGGTTACGGAACAATCGGTCAAAGATCAATTGAGGGTCACTTTCCCGAGGGATCGGTGCCCCATGCTGATCGTAGGAGATGTAGCTGCAACCAATTTGGTTTGGAAAAAGCCCTTCAGTGGTGAGTTCGAGTGATCGATGAAGAGTATCACCTCGAACTTGATCGGCGATGAGTTGATCGATCGAGGCTGATTTTGTGTTGGCGTGATGTCCAGACAGAAATCGCCGAGTTGAGTTGGCGTGAGATGAAAAGCCAAAGTCTCCCATGTTGTCAAGTAGCAGAATGTCATCACGATGCTGCTTGAACGGTCCCATCAAGGGGGACATGCGATAGTCTTGTTCGTTCCCGCCGCTGATATTCCAGGAAGGAGGATGAACTCCATTCGGCTTGAACAAGGTGAGAAAACGTTTCACTGGAAGTGCACTCTCAGTGTTCTTTGCTCTCCCCTTCGATGCCATGAGATTCAAGAATGGCAACGGAAGTAGAACTCCTGCTCCGCGAAGAAATGTTCGCCGTGGAATACGTGTGTTCATGGTATTTCAATTCATTTCTGGCAGGATTGTTTCGCGGAATGGAATACTGTTGATGACTGCAAGAAATAAATCCTGCCAAGTGCCGTTAGATTGCTTTAATTCGTTTGTGATTTCCTCAACCGCCGGACGATCAAAAATTGTCAGTTGTCGGCAGAGTGCAAACGCCATTGTTCGCTCGACGATATTTCGTATCACTGCTTCTCTTTGGCTCGTTGTAAGAATGACTTTGAGTTCCTCGAAATTGTTGAAAGTTTCGCCGGAGGGCAGCTGACCGCTGGTGTCGATGGCATCGTCGGAACTGTTTGCCCGCTTCACAAACTGACCCTGATTGTCAAAACTTTGCAAAGCGAATCCTAGTGGATCGATCTTGTCATGACAGATCCCACAAGTTGGATTACTGCGATGCTGCTCAAACCGTTGACGGAAGCTGAGATTCTCGCCTCCGCGATTTGGTGGGACTTGACCGACATTCGCTGGAGGATCGGGAAGTTCTTCTCCAAGTATACATTCCAGCATCCATGTCCCACGCAGAATCGGTCCCTTATTCATTGCGAGGATTCCGGGCATTGTCAGGATTCCCCCACGCTCTGTTGTTTCTAGCAATGAAATTTTCTGGTTCGGGACAATTTCTCGCTCAATCCCTTTTTTCTTGGAGTATTTACTCATTTGCCGAGCGTCACGACCATACATACGGCTGGTGTGAGGGTTGATGAAGGCGACATCCGAATCAATGAATTCGATTAGTGGTCGGTTCTCTGTAAATAAGTAATTCATGAAGTCAGCTGACTGCGTCTGAAGCGCTACCATCTTTGGGACATCATCAGTGACATGCTCGATCTCGCTGAGAGATAGCCACTCTGTTGCAAAGACTTCTGTTAGGTAACGAGACTTGGGAGAAGCGAGCAAACGTTCGAGTTCGGCTGTTAAGTTCGCCGGTTCGGACAAAATCCCTGCCGCAGCAAGTGAACGCAGTTGTTTGTCCGGCATGTCTCCCCAGACAAAATAAGACAGCCTTTCAGCGAATTCAAAATCATCAACTTCTTGCCATTCACCGGGTGTCCCAGATAATAGAAGACCTCGATAGATAAACTGCGGTGACATCAAAGCCGTTTTGATTTCTAACTTGACGACATCTACTAAGGCTTTCCCCTGTTGTCCTTGGATCCGCGACTGGATTTTTGTCATATGTTCACTAGGAACTGGTCGACGCCATGCTCGTGATACTAATTCTAGCAGCAACTTATTCGCTTGATCTGAAGAGAATTGATCAAGTCTTAACGGACCAGTTAACGCTTCGAGTTCTGCACGATGCGAACTCGAAAACAGCTGTTCGACCGCCGCATCCACAAGATAGTTGTATTGGTCCCAGACGACTGTCGTCAACGGATTGGCATGGGTGTCATTCTTAAATCCGCTTTTGCCCGGTGGATCAGTTGGTAGTAGTTTTACGACCAGAGACCGTTCAGCCACAGTCTGTTCCGCTTCGATAATCGCCACTTCCAGTGCGAATCCAAAGACTGATTGCAGAGTGTTTCGATATTCAGCAACCGAAAGTCTTCGGGGCTGAAATTGAGCCGGTCGCACTTCAATCGAACTGATAAAATCCTGATGCCATTGAACAGCTAATTGACGTTCTAGCTTTGATGGTTGACGTTCATCTGCTGGAGGCATACTACCAAGTTGTAGCTGCTCAATGACCGCTTCCCAAGATTCAATCTCGAGAGTGACGTCCTCACTCGTAGTAAACTTCGTCAGATCCAAATCACCGTTTGGTTCGTCGCCACTATGGCACTCAAGGCAATAATTCGCCAATAACGGCTGCACTTCACGCTGAAACTCAGATGTTGGGTCAGCTGCACAAATCATCACCGTTGGAGCCCAAAACAGGCAGACCAGGTTCGCAATGAGAAAGGGGTGATGAACAGATGATTCCAATCTCCCAAGTCGATGTCGCTCGTACATATATTGAGTCTATTTCAACTGAAATCCTGTTGCAAGAACGCATTTAGGTAGAACCTGTCCTGAAACCCCAGGATTGATTCATTTACTCAGTGTTTTGAACGGTTTCATCTAGTTTTAGGACCGCTTCTAATCAGTACTACCGTACTTAGAAGTTGTTTCACCTCGTCGAAGCAAGAAAACAATGCTCTCCGGAACCAACGCTTCACTTTGCCATCAATCTCGGTAACCACAAGCTCAACGCCGGGACGAATGTAATGAGTAGTAACGTGATGACGGGCAGCTTGAAGTCTCTTCGATATTGAAAAGTAGCGGTCAACTGGTATCGCGGTCTGCCCTGAGAAAATTCGTGACTCGGGAAAACGCTCCTACAGTGTTGACATCTGAAAACCAACAATCCCAATGT
Organism: Planctomicrobium sp.; assembly: GCA_030626405.1. GTDB lineage: Bacteria > Planctomycetota > Planctomycetia > Planctomycetales > Planctomycetaceae > Thalassoglobus. The sequence continues at coordinate 6,678 of DAOUPA010000172.1, read as the reverse complement.
TCAACGTTTCGATCCTCCCTGCGAGTTTCGACCTGAAATTCTCCGGTTCAAAAGTGTTCAACGTTTTTGTACCCCGTGGTTATGGCGATCTTCCTTCTATAGGGACATTAGACACCATGGCAACACAGCGTGACCGTCAGGATATCTCATTCGAAGATTTCGATAGACGCGTGTAGAAATTGATGGTAAATTGATAATGTCACCCTTAGCAGCAAGAGCAAGTGCCGAAATTCACTTTAGCGAGGCAAGGCAGAAGAAATGTTCACAATTCTCGGTCAGAGACAACATTCTTTTGGTCAATCCTGCGACGGAATACCTCGACGAGCATTTCTCTCAGTCGGTGGTTTTGCATTGGGCGGGCTGACTCTGCCACAAATGCTTCGCGCGGAAGCAGCACAGCGTTCGCACAAGGCCATTATCAACATTTATCTTCCAGGTGGTCCGTCACACCTTGACATGTGGGATCTGAAACCGAACGCTCCAGGTGAAATCCGAGGGGAGTTCAATCCGATCTCGACGAACGTCCCCGGTATCGAAATCTGTGAACTGTTTCCTTGCGTCGCGCAGATCATGGACAAACTGGTCATTGTTCGTTCACTGAGTGACTCTGATGGTCGCCACGATGCCTATCAATGTATGACCGGGCGGAAATTTGGGGATCGACGGCCTCCAGGGGGGTGGCCGTCAGCAGGTGCTTGGGTTTCCAAACTTCTGAAGCCAGTAGCCGATTCCGTTCCGTCCAACGTGGCCTTGATGTATCACACCGGCAATCGAACTTGGGGAGAACCAGGCACGGGAGGTTTCTTGGGGATCGGGCATTCTCCGTTCAATGTCGTCGGACGTGAAGCTCGAAGTTCTTCCGAGAACATGGTCTTACAGGGGATTACCTTGGAAAGAATGCGTGATCGTGTACAACTCCGGAAGTCGTTCGATGCCTTCAAACGCTCCTTGGATCTGCAAGAGAACATGGAAGGCATGGATGTGTCTACACAACAAGCGATGGACATCCTGACCAGTTCCAAACTCGCGGATGCTTTAGACCTGTCTCAGGAAGACCCGAGAACTGTCGCCCGCTACGGAGAGAGCAACGAAACGTTTCAGCGCGATGGTGCGCCGCAAATGGTGGAGAATTTCTGTATCGCTCGCCGACTTGTTGAAGCTGGTGCGCGATTTGTCTCACTCAATTACAGTCGCTGGGACTGGCACGGCGGAGATGGTATGAACTTTCCGAAATCGCGCGAAGAATTTCCTAAACTTGATCAGGCGCTAGCAGCATTGATCACCGATTTGCATGAACGGGATTTGGATCGGGATGTTTCCGTGGTGATGTGGGGGGAATTCGGACGCACGCCCAAGATCAATGACCGCAACAGTCGCGACCACTGGCCTGCCGCCAATTGTGCAGTGATGGCTGGTGGAGGAATGCCGACCGGTCAGGTTATCGGGAAGACCAGTTCCAATGGCGAACGCCCCATTGATCGTCCAGTTCGCTTTCAGGAAATCTTTGCAACACTCTATAGTAATGCTGGAATCGACGCAGGGAACATCCGAGTGTTTGATCAATCTGGAGTTCCGCAGTACCTGATCGACCAGGGAGTTGAGCCGTTGCGAGAACTCACCTAAATTGGAAATTCGCACGTCTTGACTGAAGAGTGGTTGGAGTCATCGATATGCGAGATTGTCATCGCGGATAAGAGTGTGGCAATCTTCACAGAGCCAAATGGTTTGCGGTGAGCCACTCAACATTGATCCCGCGAGGCAGAAAGCGACATTGTTATCCGAGAGTGAATAATCACCATGATGCACCGCATTGTTTTCATATTGGTGTTGATGTCCGGTCTCCAGGTCTTTGGTTTTTCTTCAATTTTCGCGGAAGAAAACGCTGAGGTATTTTTCGAGACGAACATCCGCCCCGTACTGATTGAAAGCTGCTTTGAATGTCACGGTCAAGCAGAAGAAGCGAACAATCTCCGGGTTGACTCTCTCGAGGCGTTGCTGTCTGGAGGTGATTCAGGCCCTGCCATGATCCCAGGTCATGCCGATGCCAGCCTGTTGATCAAAGCGATTCGCAACACGCACGAAGATTTTCAGATGCCACCTGAACGACCGTTGTCACAGCGAGTTGTAGGAGATTTCGAGAAGTGGATTAATGCGGGTGCAGCATGGCCAAAATTTAACCCCGTCACGATTCGCCGCAGGACGGTGAAGTCAGCCAGGGCTTTTCTGGACCCCAGCGATAAGACTGTTCGATCAGCATTGCAGTTATGGTTCAAGGCGAATGACCAACCATGGCAAGATGGCCAAAAGATTTATCTCTGGCAAGACAGCAGCGGACGAGGGCATGATCTTGCAGCCACTGCTGGGGCAAGAGCAGAAGGGACCGGGCAACCTGCGATATTCATCGCCCAAAGTCGCCTGCACGGTTTTCCAGCTGTCCACTTTGACATGTCGACAGGTCTGGGAGGCAATGCGGCCTCTGCTCCCGAAATCAGTGGTGATGCTGAATTTACCATGTTTGTGGTGGCGAAAATCGACCATGTTTCAACGGATTCTGACGGATTGATCGCCGGTTTCGGTGAACCGGCGCATGCTGGCAACCCTGGCATGGCCAGATGTGCAATTCTCGGAGTGCAGGCTGCGGGCGGGAAGCCGGTTTTCGTGGGAGGATGGGGGAATGATGCCTCACTCAGCGAATCCGAAGATCTCCGTGGAAGTCCTGTCATCATGACTCTAATGAAACATCAAGGCCCGCTAGAGTCGACTTCTCGAATCTTTGTCAATGCCATGGAAACTCCACCACTATCTGGAAATGGTGTCGTTCCTGACTTTGGTCGTCGAGGCGATATCGGATTTTTCATGGGGCATGCACGATCATGGTTACGGGGATTCGAGGGGGATGTGGGAGAGGTGATTCTCTACAATCGAGCTTTGACGAGCGCGGAACGATCCGGGATCGAACAGTACCTTTCAGGGAAATTTCGAATCCCGATCAGCTCGGGTGAAGAGGAGAGTCTCGCCAAGACAGGTGATCCTGCATTTCAAATGGAGAGTTGGGCGTTTCAAACTATCTCTCCTCAGCCGATCCCCGATCAAATTGCCGAAAGTATTCATCACCCTGTTGATCGATTCGTCACACAGGGCTGGCAAGAAAAAAGTTTGGAACCCGTTGATCTCGCAGACGCGCGAACTCTAATTCGGAGACTTTACTTCGACCTGCACGGACTGCCTCCCACCCCTGAAGAACTGAATGCAGCACGCGACGCGTTGACTCCTTGGAGTGACGCCGCCTGGGGGGAATTGATCGACAAACTATTGGGCTCGCCTCGCTACGGCGAACGCTGGGGTCGGCATTGGCTCGACGTCGCGCGTTATGCCGACACGGCGGGCGATAACGCGGACTATCCGATACCGGAAGCTCATCTATATCGTGACTATGTCATCGATGCTTTCAACAACGACAAACCCTACGACGAATTCGTTTGTGAGCAAATTGCTGGCGATCTCTACGCCGACGAAGGGCCACCGGAACGATATGCGGAACAAGTCACCGCAACCGGTTTTCTCGCCCTGAGCCGACGTTATGCAACTGGTCCCTATGAACTCTGGCACCTCACGCTGGAGGACACTATCGATACGGTCGGACAGGCGTTTATGGGGCTTACAATGCGATGCGCTCGCTGCCACGATCATAAGTTTGATCCGATCAGCCAGCAGGATTATTACGCTCTCTACGGCATTTTCGAAAGCACTCAATTCCCTTGGGGAGGAGCCGAAGAGTTCCATTCACAAAAACGTCCAAGAGTGCATTTTGTCTCACTCTTACCACCGGCTGAGGCCACACCTCGACTTCATGCACACGAAGAAGCATCGCGGACAGTCGATACAGCTAGCGAGGAAATCAGGACTCAATATCGAAAATCGCAGTTGCAAGGTTATCCCGCAGACGTTCCTAGTGCGTACGCAGTCACGGAAGGAGTCCCTCGTCCGTCGCTCCTGCAACTGAGCGGTGATCCAGGGAATCCTGGACCGATCATCGCCCGAGGAGTACCAAAGTTTCTCGATAAAATGTCGCTCCCCGACGTACCGCCCGATCAGAGCGGTCGGCGACAACTGGCTGAGTGGCTGACCGATCCTCAACATCCACTCACTTCGCGCGTGCTCGTCAATCGTGTCTGGCAACATCATTTCGGGCGGGGAATTGTTGCAACTCCTTCCAATTTTGGTGCCCGCGGAGCGAAACCGACGCACCCCGAGTTGTTGGACTGGCTCGCCCGTAGATTCATGACTGATGGCTGGAGCATTAAGCAATTGCACCGTCTGATTCTCACATCAGAAGTCTGGCGACTTTCGAGTGCTCACAAAGAACAGAATGCAACCATCGATCCTGCCAATAAGTTCCTTTGGCGCCATGCTCGCCGCCGACTCGATGCGGAATCAATACGAGATTCCATGTTAGCGATCAGCGGTCGCCTCGATTTGAATCGGCCAGGGGCGCATCCGTTTCCTCCGATTAACAGTTGGACCTACACGCAGCATAATCAGTTTCGAGACTTTTACCCGAGTTCCCATCGTAGCGTGTACCTGATGACAACTCGTCTTCAGCGGCACCCGTTCCTAGCGTTGTTTGACGGACCTGATACAAATACAACGACCGATCTCCGAAGGAGTTCCACCGTGCCAGTTCAGGCGCTGTATCTCATGAACAGTGTTGAGATAAAGACGGAAGCAGAGACCTTTGCCCGCCGTATTCTTGTCATTCCATCTGAGTTCCGAATTGACAGACTTTACGAATTGGCATTTCAACGCAGCCCAACCCCTGATGAGAGAGATCGAGCACAGGAGTTCATCACTAAATTCACAGTCCACAGCAATGAGCTGACTGCCTGGACGGCATATTGCAGGTCGATTTTGATTTCGCACGAAGCTTTCTACATTGACTGACAGGCCCAAAAGTTTTTTCGTTTTTTGTACCGTTTTGCCTCGTGACGAACAGCGTCTCTCCAATCGAAACGCGTTCTTCATCGGCACATGGTCGAGCGAATTGCTCTAGTTAGACAGGACGCGGAGACGACTAATGAGTATGAAATTTCTGAATCGGCGTCACTTCCTCGGCACATGCGTGGTCGGAGCCTCGGCACTCACGCAGCAATTACGAATCGTCGCAGCAGCAGAATTGCATCCAGTTGCACCTGCGGGCCCACATTTTACTCCCAGAGCAAAGCGACTCATCAAAATCTTCCTGACCGGAGGGATGTCACACGTGGACACCTTCGATGAAAAGCCTGAATTAGCCAAACATCATGGAAAGATCGTTGATGCTCCAGGCTTGCGCGGTGTGGCCCGGCAACCATTGAAGGCATCCCCATTTCAATTTCATTCTTGCGGCGAAAGTGGACTGCGAATCAGTGAGTTGTTCCCCAAGTTGAGAGACGTGGTTGATGACCTGTGCGTCATTCGATCCTTAAAGACCGATATCGTCGAGCACTTTCAGGCAGCGCTCGCGATGCACACAGGTTCAGCAACAGTCCCATTGCCTTCTATGGGTGCATGGCTGAGCTACGGACTGGGAACTGACAATGTCAACCTTCCGCCATACGTTGTGTTGTGCGAACATCTGCCTTATGGAGGATCTCAACTGTGGGATGCTGGCTTTCTGCCGCCCGTTCACCAAGGTGTTCGAGTCATCCCAGGAGAGGATCCCATTCCGAACCTTCGGCCAACCATTGAAGACATAACACTCAGAGAGCTTGAATCTCGCCTGCTGGATGACTTCAACCAGACATTCTCTGATGCACGAGAATTTGACCAAGAACTTGCAGCTCGCAGCAAAAGTTTCCAGACAGCACGAGGGATGATGGAGGTCGCACCACAGGTGTTCGACCTGTCACGCGAAACTCCAGCAACACTAGAACTCTACGGTGTCAAAGAAAACGACCGCAAGAGTTTCAGCTGGCAATGTCTTGCTGCTCGGCGATTGGCGGAAGCAGGAGTGCGTGTCGTCGAAATCATTGATAGCGGAGCAAGTGACAACTGGGATTCGCACGGGGATATGCAGCAGCATCGCCCGAAAGCACAACGCGTTGACCAAGCACTCACAGCGATGCTCAAAGATCTTAAGCAACGTGGGATGCTTGAGGAGACATTGGTGATGATCTGCACGGAATTTGGCCGAACTCCATTCGATGCCGGACCAGGCCGCAACCATTGGCATCGCGCGTTTTCCTGCTTACTTGCAGGTGGTGGAATTCGCGGAGGTCTCGCGTACGGTGAAAGTGACGAGTTCGGGATCGATGTCTCACACAATCCAGTGCACGTTCACGATTATCACGCAACCATCCTACACATGATGGGGATCGATCACGAAAAATTGACTTATCGCTATGCAGGCCGGGACTTCCGACTGACCGACGTCTCCGGTAAGGCCATTAGTGACATCATGACTTGAGCCACTGTTTCAAAATCCGAAATAGAAGATTGCAAATTCTAATTCAGAGATCTTGAAGACAAAACTCTCAATTAGTTGCACTCGAGTTTCTCGCATCTCCGGATGGGGAAAACCTCGTAGGGTCAAAATATTCATCCGTCGCCCAATCTGCAATTCTACAACGGTTTATGATCTTTGGTAATTTGGCAGTTTTACCCATGGATTTGATTCTCAGACCTTGGCATTTACTTGTT
>DAOUPA010000089.1 GCA_030626405.1 Planctomicrobium sp. | reverse complement strand
GCTTTTTCTTCGAGTTGGGAGCTTTCGATGTGGATGCCGTCGACTGGGAAGAGGCGACCGATGCGGTCTTCAACGTCTTGGCGGATTCGGTCGAAGAGCAGGGGACCGAGCTTCGCGACACCTCCGCCGATGATCACCAGTTCTGGATGAATTGTGGTGATGATGTTTGCGACACCGATGGCAATATCCGAGGCGGCATTCAGGATCGCGTCGCGGACTGGTTCGTCTTGGTCGGCGACTCTGCCCATGATTTCGACGCTGACTTCACCTGGGTCGCCGTTCACTTCATCATGCAACGTCGGTGCCAGCCCCATGAGCATGAGGCGAATTCCTTCGGCGGTGAGGGCCGTTCCGCTGGCGAGTGTTTCGAGGCATCCGTGGTTGCCGCATCCGCACAATGGGCCTGTTCTATCAATCGTTTGATGTCCGATTTCGCCTGCGGCTCCCATCGGGCCGAGACGGAGTTTGCCATCGATGACAATTCCGCCTCCGATGCCGGTACCAATCGCAATAAACACCATCGTACTAGCGGATTTCCCGCGACCGAAAGTGAGTTCGCCCAACGTGGCTGTGCGGACGTCATTAAGCAGGTGGACTGGGCAGTTCACGATCTTCGAGAGTTTTTCCGCAACGGGAACGTCCTTCCAGTGAGTCGTCAAATTTGGAAGATAACGCGTGATGCCACCATGAACATCGATCAGACCGGGCAATCCCATCCCCAGCGATTGCAGGCATTCAACGCCAACTTCGTTAGCGAGTGAATTGATGTACGCCCCGATGCGGTTCAGTACGTCATCTGGACCTTCGTGTGAATCGGTCGGAATGACACCTTGGGTGATGATCGTTCCATCTTCTGTGGCCAGTGCGCACTTGACCGTCGTTCCGCCGACATCGACACCTGCGAAGAGCTTAGGCATATTTCGGTGCCAGTTCTTCTCGGACGCGTTCGAGCAGTTTCTTCGTTGCTTTGATGCCGACGTATTCGTCGAGTTCGCGTCCTTCGAATTCAATCCCGACATACCCTCGGTAGCCAGCATCCAGCACGATTTTCATCATGCGGTTGAAATCGGTCTGGGTGTCGTTGCCGTCTTCATCAAAGTCATGCGATTTCGCACTGACTGCGTGTGCGTAGGGCATCAATTGTTTGACGCCGGTGTAACGATCGTACCAGGCATTGTCCCGGATTTTGAAGTTTCCGAAATCAGGGAGCGTTCCGCAGTTCGGGTGGTCGACCTTCTTCATGACTCTTGAGAGCCAGCGACCGTCCGAGGAGTAACCGCCATGGTTTTCAACGATGACTTGGATCTCGAAGCTGGTGGCGAATTCGGTCAGTTGTCTCAGGCCATCGGCGGCGTATCCGATTTGCTCTTTGAACGTCCCACTGCTGGCGGCGTTGACCCGAATTGCGTGGCAGCCCAAAACTTTTGCTGCTTCAACCCATTTCTTGTGGTTTTCGACAGTTGCGGCTCGTTTTTCTTTGTCTTTGGCACCAAGTTGCCCTTCGCCGTCGATCATGATGAGTACGTTGTGAACACCATGATCGCTTGCCCGTTTATTCATTTCGGCAAGATACTTGCCATCTTTCGCTTTGTCCTTAAAGAACTGGTTCACGTACTCAACAGCATCGATTCCGAATTCTTCTTTAGTGATTTTGGCGAAGTCGAGGTTGTCGATCTTCTTCTTGAAGAGTGCTGAATGCAAAGACCACTGAGCGAGAGAAATCTTAAACAGCGGAGAGTTCTCGGCACCAAGCGAGATTGACGGCAGAATCGCCGAAGCAGCAATCGCGCCCGAGGATTTCAGGAAGAAACGACGGTTGAGGGGGAGTGAACTCATGAGATTACCGATTAAAACAAGGGCAGTACTTGACCGTAACGTCTTTACGATGAATTAATTGTGTCGAAATGTCAAACCGTACAGACGAGCGGTCAGGAAATCGAATGTCGCACCGTTCCAACTTCTGGAACTGGTTGTCTCTAGCGCAACTCTCCTCTATAGTGCGAAATTCACCGACGGGTGAAAAGGGGGTTTTTGTGCGCTGAAATTGTAAGTCGACACCACCCATTTAAATTTATCTTTATCGCAGGTGCTGACGAGATCCATTTTTCGATCATCTTCGACATCGTGTCGTTTGCGATTTTTTCACTACCAACAATGACAGAGCGGCTGATGCGGTTTTCCTTGATCGATCAGATTGTTGAAATCAACGCAGGCGAGTCGATCAGGGCGACTAAAAACCTGACGCTGGCTGAGGAGTACTTGCAGGATCACTTCCCCGGGTTCCCGATCATGCCGGGCGTATTACAAGTGGAAACACTCGTGCAGTCATGTGCTTGGCTGATGCGGTATTCCGGCGACTTCAAGTTTAGCACGGTTCTCCTCGACGAGGCGAAAGCTGTCAAATTCAATAGTTTTGTCAAACCGGGCGACACGATTGTTGTCGACTGTAAAGTTCATAAAAAAAATGACGACGGTACTTGGGCATTCAAAGCGTCGGCAAAGGTTGGTGAGACAACAGTGATCTCGGCAAAGTTGACTTTGAAGCAATTCAATCTGATAGATGAATATCCCGAACTCGCCCCGAGTGATGAAATTCAGACAGCAGCGATGAAGGAACTGTTTGCCGTTCTGTATCGTCAGTAACGCCGGAACTGAAAGAAAGAGATTCGAGCGAGAAAGTCTCGTGAGTGTCGGAGAAATCTCTAAAACACGAAATGACCTGCGATGGCGAACATCGCGAAAAATAACTAGCGAGTAAACACTATGTTGAACCTTGATGGACGAATTGCTTTAGTAACCGGCGGAAGTCGGGGAATTGGCAAAGCGATTGTGGAAACGCTGGCGAAAGCTGGGGCAAAAGTCGCTTTTGTTTATCGCTCAAGCAAAGAATCAGCAGATGCAATGGTCTCCGATTTATCAGGGCAGGGTCTGGAAGTTATCGCCATTCAAGGGGACGTCTCCAGTAAAGAAGATGCTGAGCGAATCGTTGGTGAAGTTGTCGAGAAATGGGAAAGACTCGACATTTTGGTCAATAACGCCGGAATCATCAAAGATGGCTTACTCGCTGTCATGGAGAAGGAAGCCTGGCAAGCTGTCATCGATACGAACCTGACAGGTGTCTATAACTTTGCAAATTCAGTGATGCGACAGATGATGTCGCAGCGATACGGTCGAATCATCAACATTTCGAGTGTTGCCGCCGAATTTGGGAACGCAGGACAAGTGAATTACGCTGCCAGCAAAGGTGGCATCCAGGGCTTGACGCGCTGTTTGGCGACTGAAGTCGGTCGCAGAAAGATCACGGTGAACGCAGTCGCTCCCGGTTTTATCGAAACAGACATGACCGAAGCCGTCCGCAATGCTGCGGAAGGTGAAATCAAAAAGAGAATTTCCGTCCGGCGACTCGGTCTCCCGGCAGATATTGCCAATGCAGTCCTCTTCCTGGCAAGTGACGAAGCCAGCTACATTACTGGACACGTGTTGACTGTTGACGGTGGTCTCACTCTTGGTGGATTCTAAGATCACAAAGATCATAAAAGACGTTGATTCGCGTTCAATCGACTCAAAAAAAGGTTGAGATTTCAGCGGAATTGACCGATTTTTTTAGTGGGTTCGTCAAAACTGTTCTCCTCACCAAAGTGGAAATCGGATAACGTTTTCGAAACGTGCTGAAAAAAGCGTTTGAAATTGAGGTTTTATCCGCACAGATTGTTCATCTTTGACAATGTTCGAGACGTCCCTCACCGTCGTTCTCGAACTGAATTTTGTTGGATTTTACGGTGAGGAAAGATTCGAAATTGTTTCGAATCATCAACTGTTCAGTAGTGAATACGGCAGAGCTGCCTCGTGGGTTAACGGTGGGAGTCAAACATGCCAGCGGATCCTACTGACGAAAAACAATTCGGAGTTCGTGGAAATGGCTGATCAAGAAGAGATTTTCGGAAAAATTCAGGAAGTGCTTGAAGATGCACTCGGTGTCGATGACGACGAAGTCACGCCAGAGGCAACTCTGATTGGAGACCTCGGTGCCGAGTCAATTGACTTTCTGGACATTGTCTTCCGTTTGGAAAAAGCATTCGAGATTAAAATTCCTCGGGGTGAACTGTTCCCTGAAGATTTGATGTCGGCAGATTCGGGGTACATCCAAGAAGGAAAAGTGACTGACGAGGGAGTCGCAGCAATGCGTGAAAAACTTCCATTCGCAGATGTTGATGGCTTCGCCGCAGACCCAACGGTCGCGAACGTACAGAATTTGTACACTGTGGACATGCTCTGCAAATTTGTTGGTAGCAAACTCGGTGGTTAATCGAGCGGTCCAATATAGAAAATCCGAGCGCGCACATTGTTGCACGCTCGGATTTTTCTTATGGTCAATTCGAATTGTTGGGACTGAGAACGAAGAGAAGTTTACGACCTGGAGTTGAACATGCGATGGTTTTGGATTGATAAATTTGTCAAATTCGAAAGCGGGAAGAGTGCGCAATCAATTAAAAATGTTTCTCTCGCTGAGGAACATTTGCATGATCACTTTCCTGGTTTTCCTGTGATGCCCTGTTCTCTCATCATGGAAGGCATGGCGCAAACTGGTGGAATCTTACTCGGTGAGTCACGCCAGTTTGAGTACCTCGTCTTTCTCGCCAAGGTGCCGAAGTTCAAATCATTCCGACCGGCGCGTCCCGGCGACCAACTCGTCTATACAGCGAACCTGATCTATTCTCGAGAAGAAGGCGGGATGACGGAAGTTTCTGCTCATTGTGGTGAAGAGCTAGTTGCCAAGGCAGAAATCGTTTTCGCACATCTCAAGCCCGAAGACGCTGGAATTCCCGGCAATTTGAGTCAAAAAAATGTCGTTGAGGCCGGTTTATCTGGACTGCTTGCTGAAGTCGAAACCATGACTGATTGATAGCGTCTCGTACATATTGGTCAGCTTTGCTATGTTTGATTGGGGCATTTTGTCCTTGAGGGCAAATCGCTTCAAGGGGACTCAAATCGAGTGGAATTGCTATGACTCAATTGAACCGACGACGCTGGCTTTCGACCGCGGCTTGCGGTTTCGGTTCGTTGGCTTTCCATGGTCTTGCGGCAGCTGAAAATTCATCCGCTAGAGAATCAAACTCAGTCAAGAATCCGCTCATTGCTCGCCAGCCAATGTTTCCGGCAAGGGCGAAACGTGTCATCTTCATCTTTATGCAGGGTGGACCGAGCCAAGTTGACACTTTCGACTACAAACCGACTCTGGAACAGCATCACGGCGAACAATTTGAATTCCGCAATGCCCGCAAGATGGCGCGCGGGGATAAAAGTGGTCAAGAAACTCTCATGAAGTCCTTATGGAAGTTTCGACAATATGGCGAAACTGGTCATTGGGTTTCCGACTTGTTTCCGCACATCGGCCAGCATGTCGACGATCTCTGCTTTCTGCACAGTATGCACACAGATGGTGTCGCCCACGGCCCGAGTACCCTCTTTCTGCATACCGGCGCGCTGAATTTGATCCGCCCTTCCATGGGATCTTGGATCAACTATGGACTGGGGACAGAGAACAACAACCTGCCTGGATTCGTAACGATTTCTCCGTCATCGGCAAATGGGGGCCCGAGAAATTATGCGAACGCCTTTCTCCCAGCCTGCTTTCAAGGAACGCCGATCGGGCGCGCGGAACAACCGACCAGAGATGCCGGAATTCGGCACATTCAAAACAAGTTTTCGAGCCCTGCGGCTCAACGAGAGCAGTTCGATCTATTACGAAACCTGAATGCGACGCAACTCCGAAATCGAAAAGATTCGGAACTCGAAGCAGTCATCTCTTCCTATGAACTCGCCTGGAGAATGCAGATGCACGCTCCGCAATTATTCGATGTCTCGAGTGAGTCGAAGTCGACAATGCACTCGTATGGAATCGATGAAAAAGAGACCGAAGATTTCGGGCGGCAATGCCTGATGGCGCGGCGGATGGCGGAGTCAGGTGTTCGCTTCATGCAAATCAACTACGGCGACAATGGTTCCAACCCACGTTGGGATCAACACAGCAAGATCGAACGCCACGCGATTCACGCCAAAGCCACAGACAAGCCGGTCGCTGCACTCATCGCTGACTTGAAACAACGCGGGCTTCTTGAAGAAACACTTCTCTGGTGGGGAGGCGAATTTGGCAGAAATCCGTTCTCGCAAAGCAAGGATGGCCGTGACCATAACCCCAAAGGCTTCACCCATTTTCTCGCAGGTGGCGGTCTAAAAAAAGCGTTTTCTTACGGTAAAACAGACGAATTCGGTCACGAAGCGGTCGAGAGCAAAGTTCACATGCACGACCTTCACGCCACGATTCTGCATTTGCTCGGACTCGATCACGAAAAACTCACGTACCGTCACGCTGGCAGAGATTTTCGCCTGACCGATATCGAAGGCCGAGTTGTTCACGACATCATTGCTTGATCGTTTTAGTGAAGTAGGGCCGCTTCTACCGGCCGACAGCGACCGGAGCATTCAATGGCCGGTAGAAGCGGTCCTATGTTGATTGCTACACTGGGGGCGAAGATCAGCTTCCACTTCCTCTTTGACAAGAACGGCACCAATGGCTCATCGCATTCGCTACATTATGATCGGTGGATTCCTAGGCGCTGGGAAGACGACAACGCTCGGACGTTTGGCCGCCCATTACCGTGAGCGCGGATTGAGCGTCGGTATTGTGACCAACGATCAGGCAACCGATCTCGTCGATACAAATACCCTTCGCGGGATGGGCTTTGAAGTGGGTGAAGTCGCCGGAGCCTGCTTCTGCTGCAACTTCGACGAACTCATCAGCACGATGGAAAACCTCTCTGCCGAAGAACGTCCAGATGTGATTCTCGCAGAGCCGGTTGGGAGCTGTACAGACCTTATTGCGACCGTGATTCAGCCCATCAAACAACTCTTCGATGCCGAATTCGAGATTGCCCCGTACCCTGTCATCCTCAAGCCAAGTCACGGGACTCGAATCTTAAAACAAGAGAACACCAGAGGCTTCTCTCCGAAAGCAGAGTATATTCTCAAAAAGCAACTTGAAGAGGCAGACTTCATTCTCGTCAATCGAATTGACGAACTCTCCGCCGAGGAAATTACAGAGATCTCAACTCTTTGCGAGGAAAACTATCCAGGAACTCCAGTAATTCAAATTTCAGCCAAGACCGGAACCGGCATTGAAGAACTCGTTGATTTCCTCGCTCAAGATGGTGACTTCGGAAAAAAAATCCTCGACATCGACTACGACATCTACGCCGATGGAGAAGCCGAATTGGGTTGGCTGAACAGCAGCCTCACGCTTTCCAGCGAAGAGTCATTCTCGCTCGACGATGCACTTCTGGGAATCGTTCAGCGATTGCAACAGTCACTCTTAGCTGCCGATCTTGAACCAGCTCACTTGAAAGTGATTGGGCTCTGGGAAGGTTTTTTCGGCGTTGCAAATCTCATCAGCAGCGAGACTCAAGCAGAGCTTTCGCTGCCATCGAAATGTGATGTCAAAAAAGCGGAAGTGATTGTCAACGCTCGCGTCGCCTGCGATCCTGAACAATTGGAAGAGTTCGTCAACGTCGCCGTTCAAGAAACGGCCCAAGCTCTGAGTGTCACCTACGAATTCCGGCAAACCCAACGCTTCCGCCCCGGTCGTCCGGTTCCAACACATCGTCTTTCCGATCCCATCGAGTAATTTTTGAACTGCATGAACCACTTTCATTGAGCACTGGGTGAATCACCCGATGGAGAAGACGCGTTGAAATTTCTTGACATTTCGAGCTATAGACTTGCTAACATTGATTGCTGTTCCCTCGGTGGATCACCGGAGGCTAGAGCAGATTGCTCTTTCCTGTGCCCGTGAAAAACGTTTTTCAACAGTGTAAACACTTGTCTCCACGAGGCAGAACGCGAACACCAATACGAAAAGTGCTCTAAGTGAGGAGAGTACGCGAGCACTGAAGTAGAAAACACGTTCTCGTCAAATCGAACACGCTTCCAATTCAACACTTGAAAGAACCCATCAAGTCGATGCCAAAATCATTGCTCGTCACGCTCTGTACTTACAATGAACGTGAAAATCTTGAAGTCCTTATTCCGGAGATCCTCACTCAAGTTCCAGAAGCTTCGATTCTCGTTGTGGACGACAACTCCCCCGACGGAACGGGCGCGTACGTCGATTCTCTCGCGGCTGAGAATCCGAAGATTCATGTCATCCATCGTGAAGGGAAACTTGGTCTTGGGACGGCAACCGTCCGAGCGTTTCAGTTTGGAATTGAGAATGGCTACAACTTGCTCTTGAATTTGGACGCAGACTTCTCGCATCCCCCGCGATTCATCCCAGCCATGATCGCAGAGAACGAAACACACGACGTTGTCATCGGTTCTCGATATGTTAAAGGGGGTGAAGTCGAAGGCTGGGGCTTCAAACGGCACTTCATGAGCCAAGGGATTAACTTCTACGCACGAACTCTTCTTGGACTCAAAACGAAGGACAACAGTGGGAGCTTTCGCAGTTACCGAGTCAAAAAACTGGCTGAAGTCGATTGGTCAAAATCTCAGGCAAAAGGGTACGCATTCCAGGAAGAAATCCTCTTCCGGCTTCGGAAAGTTGGAGCGAGCTTTACGGAAGTTCCTATCAAGTTCGAAGAACGAAAGTTCGGCGTCTCTAAAATCAATTGGAAAGAAGCAGCCTCGGCAGGTTGGGTACTTTTGAAACTCCGACTTCGTGGATAGGGACTCCAAGGAAAAAACCAGAGATTTCGCTTCTCTCATGACCGCACGCAGAAGCGGTCTTGCGTTGTTTTTGGAGTTCGTGTTATTCCTCCCTGTTCAGGTCTTTGTTGAAGCCTTTTTACAAGCAATTGGTGACGACAAAGTCAAAGAGTATTTCATTGAAATAGACATTAACGAACCGCCCGCCCTCAAACTTGGTGCGTCGTCGTTATTACTCGTTGTGAGTCAGAATCAGGATGAATCTGATGTGGTGTGCAAGTTGTCAGGAAGACGTCGCTGCTGAAATTTCAGCAGATGGGCAGACGCTCAAATGCACAACTTGCGGAGAAGATGTACGAAAAAATTTCGCACCGAGTTTGCATCCCGAAACGAAGTCGGCCCGAGAACTATTAAAGAAATGGGCGGAAGAACAGAAACAGCTGGTTGGTGAATCAGAACCGACGGAGAGTGCAGAGATTTCTCCCAGCGGTGACCAACTCAGCGATGAAGAAATAAAAGCTCTCACCGACTCATTGCAAATTACCAATTCACCAGCTTCTCAAAGCCAAAATCCCTTAGAGGATCGTTCACCCGAAGATCATGAATTAAGTGCTGACCTTGAGCGAATCGCAAAGGCAGCCTCTGAACCTGCGACACCCTCGAATCGTCCCAAATTCCGAATTGACAGCGCCCACACTCCATTGCCAACCGAGCCTCAAAAAGAGCCTCGTGGTACCACACTCAAAGGTCCGTCTCAACGAAATGAGCCTTCTGTTCCGTTGAGTCAAAAAACAACTCCCACCACCGCAGTCGAGCCACCTATACAAGTTCAGCAAGAACCTGTGCAACACAAACCTGTGCATCAAGCGTCATCAAACCTTGAACATCATACTCATCAGGCGCATGCACAGTCACCAGCTCCTCATTTTGATGTTGCCGAGGCATCTCGAAAAGCGAAGGCGCGACCAGGTCGCGCCGAGGCGATTTGGGGGCAACTCATGGCGTACACCGGGGTCGGAGTTCTCACCGTCGGGACTGTTCTCGTTCTTTGGGGATACTTTGGGATGGTTGAGCAATTCGCATCCACAGGCTGGTTACTCTCCACGGCAGGACAAATGCTGTTGCTGCTGGGAATCGTGACCCTCGTCTCTGGCGGAATGCAGCAGACAACTCATGAAGTCACAGAGCGCATTGAATATCTTGGCGGCAGGATGATTCGAATCGAGCAGTCTACCGACCAGATTCTCAAAGGGCCTCACTTTAGTACGGGAAAACAACATCAGAACGTGAGTGATCAAGGAGAGCAGGAAAGTTCAGCCGCGTAGTCTGCGAAAGAGCAAAGTGAATTGATCGAAGACGAACAGCTTCGTAGCATTCGCTTCTTGCAGGTCGACATTGAATTCGAATCACTGACAACGAAACACAACTAAGAAAAACGCCATGACTGGATACACTGTTCACACTGGATCAAACGACAATTTTCGCGAAGGCTGGGACAACATTTTCGGTGGAAATAAGAAGAAAAAGACCACCACTAAAAAGAAAGCAGCTGCCAAGCCGGTCGCAAAAATCAAACGGAAGCAAGCCAAGAAAAAGAAGTAAACCGTTGAGATGTTCGAATGCGGATGCTGCAGAACCTCTCGTTCCTCTCCCACATTAAAATCCCGTTCGGGTTCCTATCACACGACATGGAGGTCTAGTTGATGTCCGAGTTTAATTCTGTTGAAGAGCAACCAGTTTTGTCTATGGATGACGACGTCGCTGGTTACGAAGTCATTTCCAGCGATGAAGTTGACCGCACGGTCGCTGCGTTGGAAGAATTGATGTCTCGCCTTCAAAGCGAGAACATTCAATCAATCCTGGATGTAGCAGCAGACGAGATTTACAGCCTCGTTTACTCAGATTCCCTGGCAGAAGCGGAAGCTGCTTGAGAGTCGAAATTGCATTGCATAAACTTTCAAAGACCGAGTCTGGAACCAACTCCAGATTCGGTCTTTTTGTCTTGAATTATCATTCTTCTGAAGAGCCAGCATCACGTCGCCCCTGTCGCAATAGAGGCTGCCTTCAAGGAGAGCATCAGCTCAAAGAACTTCAATGGCTATTACGTTCACAAAATTGACGGCGCACGACGTTCGCTTCCCAACTTCGGATCAACTCGATGGTTCGGATGCGATGAATCCCGATCCCGATTATTCCGCTGCGTATGTCATTCTCGAAACCGATTCTTCCGACGGACTCAGCGGGCATGGGATGACGTTCACCATCGGGCGTGGAAACGAAATTTGCGTCAAGGCGATTGAAGCTCTTGCGCCGCTCATCGTCGGACGAACCCTCGAATCCTTCACCGAAGACATGGCTGGCTTCTGGCGGCATATCACCGGAGACAGTCAGCTTCGCTGGATTGGTCCTGACAAAGGAGCGATTCACCTCGCAACAGCGGCGGTCGTCAACGCTGTCTGGGACATATACGCCAAGGTCGAAGGAAAACCGCTCTGGCGATTACTCGCGGAGATGTCACCGGAACAACTCGTCTCGTGTGTCGACTTTCGTTATATCACCGATGCCATCACACCTGCCGAAGCAACGGAGTTGCTCCAAGGCCTCTCGTCAACAAAGAACGAACGCATTGCGATTCTCGAACGTCAGGGATTCCCGTCCTACACCACTTCCGCTGGCTGGCTTGGGTACTCCGACGAAAAACTTCGTCAACTCTGCCGATCCTGTATCGATGCTGGCTGGGAGAGTTTCAAAATCAAAGTCGGGCGAGACCTCGAAGACGATATCCGCCGCTGTCGCATCATTCGCGAGGAAATCGGTCCTAAACGAAAACTGATGATGGATGCCAATCAAGTCTGGGAAGTTGCCGAAGCGATTGAGTGGATGAAGCCGCTCGCGGAATTCAATCCCTGGTTTATCGAAGAGCCGACATCGCCGGACGATGTGCTTGGTCACGCGACAATCGCCAAGGCCGTCGCCCCGATCAAAGTTGCAACAGGTGAACACTGCGCGAATCGAATCATGTTCAAGCAGTTTCTTCAGTCAGGCGGGATGGGCGTTTGCCAAATCGATAGCTGCCGACTCGGTGGCGTGAATGAAGTTCTCGCAGTGCTTTTGATGGCAGCCAAGTTTCATGTTCCTGTCTGCCCACATGCCGGTGGCGTTGGCCTGTGTGAATACGTGCAGCACCTCTCCATGTTTGACTACATCGCAGTGAGTGGATCAATGGAGGACCGGTTAACTGAATACGCCGACCATCTTCATGAACATTTTCTCGATCCGGTCGTCATGAAGAATGGAAAATACATGCCACCTACCGCCCCCGGCTACAGCATTGAAA
Organism: Planctomicrobium sp.; assembly: GCA_030626405.1. GTDB lineage: Bacteria > Planctomycetota > Planctomycetia > Planctomycetales > Planctomycetaceae > Thalassoglobus. The sequence goes on along the minus strand of DAOUPA010000089.1, from coordinate 6,037 downwards.
TGTTCCCTGAGTCGATCGCGGAATTCACGTTTACTCCGTGATGGGCCACCCGCGAATGCTTATGGACGCCTGCGTGTCTCACATGGCCTGCCATACTGTGGTGCGACCGCTTCTCTCCACCATCACTTCTTGGTTTTCTGAACATCAAAACGCATCCAGGGGGAACGCTGTTTCGAGTTGCGTGAGTAGATTGCCTGAAAGCCGTCGCCTTCGGGGACGACATGGCCTTTGGCAATCCGGTATCGGAATCCGGTGATTGCATAGCGGTCTTCGGATTTGGTTTTTCCTGGCAGGACTTCTTCCAGAAAGAGATCGTGTGGCGTGACCCAAATGAGGCGTCCTGGTCCGTCGAAGTAGCCGACGAGAGGGGACTCGTAGCGGATTTTCTTCGGTTCACGAGGAGCAAGGTGGTAAACATACCCCAGAATGAACTGCCCCTCTCCATCTTTGCTTTGCCCGACATAATTCCAGCCGAATCCATCACCAATCCAAGCATACTGGAGTCCAACGAGTCGTGTTTTCAGTGTCTCAGGGACTTTGAGTGAATTCAAATCAGCGACGACTGGATGCCAGTTGTGATCGACGAGAAGCTGATCCCATTTCCCGTACCAACGTCCAGAGAAACTGGCAAACGCCGCCTGAGCATTGAGTTTTTGGCGCCCCTGAATTTGCTTCAGAAAACTCTTTGCGGTGACTTTAAACCGGTCCAGTGTCGGTCGGTTCGGCAACGGGCGTTTCGAATCGATTCGAAATCGCTCCAGACCTTCCGCGATTGTCTGTGCTCGTGATGTTCCGTTCTCCACTTTGAAAAGCATTTGACGAAAATCTTCCGCCAATCGGAAACCTCGCAACATGCGTGCTTGGTCATCCTGCCAGGCAACGCTGGTTTCATCAAATTCTTTTTTCATCGCGGCTGGAGAAGTATCATCAGCAACAGTAAGTGACCGCTGCAAGATTGAAATTGCGATCAAAACAAAAAGGGCTAAGACGTAGAATCGATGGGTCATTTCGGGCATGTCATCCTTCCTGCTTTGGGAGATACGTGAAGCTTTTTTGTTGATAAGCACAAGAGATAAGAAGCGTCTCCCAAGCTATTCTTTGCATCACTGCATTTCAATTCATAGTGTTTCACAAACGTAAACGATAGTCTGAAACGTGTTTGATAAATCGAATCACTACTGCATCCTGGGAATGACAGACCCCTCTTCCCTAGAGTGAGAGTCTGCGAGCCAGTCACCAAATATGGCTGGGGCATCCAAGTGACCGACAATGGTCGCGACGTTCACCACCTCGACCACATTCATTCCGTCGCACAGAACGTCAGTCTAAAAGTCGCCCAACGGAAAGAAGCCTTCTTAAGAATGGAATACGGTCAGGAGGTCACCGCGATGTATGTGGCGTTGCAGGGGAGTATTGCTCTAAAGTTCCGGCTTTACTTCGTCTCCGTATCGCTGCTTGTGCTGGGATTGAGAAGATAGTCGATGAGATCGGTGATTTCTTCTGCTGTCATTGTTGCCAGCAGTCCTTTGGGCATTGGCGAAGTTTTGACTTGGCGATGAGCCTCAACTTCATTTCGGAGAAGTTCGACAGACTTCGAAGGATCAAGTGAGTCGATTGAAATTTTGAGAGTCGGCGAACGAAAATCACCACCGGGAACAACGCGACCGATCATCGTTCTTCCCGATTTCGTGACGACCTGAATTGAGCGATATTTTTCAGCCACGACGTCCGATGGCTCAAGGATCGATTTCAGGAGATCACGACGGCTGAAGCGACGACCGACAGAAGTGAGATCTGGCCCAATCAAACCGCCTCGGTAACCCATCCGATGACATCGAGAACACAACACTTCCGTGAACAGTTTTCGCCCTAGCTCGGTGTTCTTCTCAGGTTGATTTGCGACGTCCAGAAGTTCGTCAATATCGTCAATCTTCCAGTCACGAACGTGGGGACGAGTGATCGTCGCATCAGTGGGTTCTGCCTCAATCTGGGGTTGGAGCAGTTGACCCAGTTTCGTCCGTTCTGTTTGAGAGAGTGTATTGACGGCTTCCTCCCGAATGCGCTTGAGAAAACCCTGCATTCCCTCTCCACGAACAACGGTCCGGTCCAATTCACCCAACGTTTCAAAGAACAAGAGGCGGTCGCTAAATTCCCAGCCTGACGTGGCATGACGTAAGAGGAATAAATAGAGAATTCGATCTTCTTGAACGGTTGCCTGCCTGAAGTGTTTCACGACGTCACGATGTGCAACATCCCCATTGATCTGCATGACCAAGCGGCAGAGCGTTGCGGAAACATTGAGTCCCGCTCCTGAGGGATTGCTTCTCAGTGTGCGAATTGCAGTTTCCCTGGCAAGCCAGGATAAAAGACGCTGTTGCACGAGCTTGAACAGTTCAGCGTTAAGATCAGATGTCGCCAGCAGGCACAAAGAATAAGCCTGGAGTACGGAGAGTTTGTCATAGTCCGAAAGCTTCTGCTCTGGCAAAGCATTGAGCGCAGCAAGAAACTCTTCTTCATCACTCGGCTTGCACCCCCGTGCCAGTGCCAACAACGCGACTGCGGCGGTTGCTGGATGAGTTTCCTCAAGGGCGCGTTTTCGCCATTGTTCTATCGATTGGTGTTCGAGAGCAACACGTGCGGCCTGTCGAATCGATGGATCGGGACTTGACAGGTACGGCCAAATTTTATCGATGACTTCATTGCTCTCTGACCGATGATGCCATTGCTCCAGGTGATGTCGTAACTTTCTCTGTTGTGCAGAAAACTCTTTACGTGCTTGTTGCTGAGATGTTGGCTGCCTCTTTTTCGTCTGCTCTCCTTTCCAACTGATGCGGTATAAAGCAGACTCGGTTTTGCGTCCCCCAGTTATGAAATACATCGCCCCATCGGGACCGAACTCCAGGTCGGTGACATTCAGGGGACGTCCTTCCAGAAAGGTCTCATGACGACAAACATAACCGGCACCGCGAGGGTACAAATGGCAGGCAACAATCCGTCCGTAAGCCCAGTCCAGAACATAGAAGGCATCCTGCCAGGGAGGAGGAAAGTTGCTCTTCGTACCAAACTTGACGGCTGTTGGCGACCCCTTCCCGATCACTCCTGATGGAAGTGCGTTGTCGGCATGATCCAATTCGTACGGTGGCCAGTCTCTGGTCAAGCCACGCCAACCGAAATCGGCTCCTGAAACAAGGTGGTCAACCCGCGTCGGTCGATACCATGGGGCGCCCATGTCGTACTCTGCGTCAGCATCGTAAGTGAACAACTCTCCATCATTGTTAAAATCAATCCCAAACGGATTCCGCAATCCTGTCGAGACTAACTCCCAATTCCGTCCATGCCTGTCAGTCCGAACGAGGTGTCCCTGAATCTGAGGGCTGTCCAACCGCCCATCCCGAAAAGGGGATGTTCTGTCGCGGATGTCAGATTGAGGCAAGTTGACTGAATCTCCATGAATGCTGTAAATCATCCCATCGGGACCTAATGCCAAATCGTTACGTCCGTGACCAACTCCTCCTGGAAATTCGCGAAGTAACTGCACTTCATCGAACTGGTCATCTCCGTTTGAGTCATGCAGTCGGTACAGACCTTTCGAATTGTTTGCGTTGGCGTATAAGTCACCGTAGGCGTACAACAGACCGCGACATTCCATCAAAGTTTCGTTGATAAGTTCAACAGATTCAGGTTTTTCCTGATGAGGCAATGCCAGACGCAGCAACCCCTGATCCTCTCGGGCAATCGTAATTCTCCCCTCTAGGTCGAACGCCATACTGACCCAGGAGCCTTCATCAGACTTGGCCTTGCGCAGCAACTCTGCCTGAAATCCAGGCTGCATTATCACGTCTGCCGAACCCGCAACGACTCCATTCTCACTTGCGAGTTTCCACTGAGTGTAATCGTCAAAAGCATCGATTCGGCTCCGTCTTGAGTCGGTCCAGAATTGTCTTGCGACTGCTCCGAAGCTAACGGCGTCGGACCAGTGGTTCTCGCTTGCCGACGCCTCCTCAACTCGCGTCCGCCAGGATGAATCCGTTTGCACCCAGATTGTTGAGTCCCCATCGCTGGAAATCTTCAGGCTCAATGCAACGGCAGCTGGTCCTTGAGAACTGCTGGCATGTAACTCGATTGTATTCTTTCCCTGCAAGAGATGATCTTCGATATCCAGGTCCAGAAGTGGACCGAAGTTGGCGAGAGAGGCAACCGTCCGACCGTTCATCACGACTCTGCATGAAGAGAAATCCGACGCCAGGTGTAGTCGCGCTGAGGTTATGTCAATCGGGCATTGAAACGTCTTTTGAAAAAGAACTTTCTGGTTTCCCTTTCTCTCGGCATCCAGCCAAATCCAGTCTGGAACTGCGATCTCAGGCTGCTCGAACGGACCCTCTTCCTGAGCAGAGAGGTAGGCAGAGAATTGAAAAATCAATACCAAAGCAAGGAGGCTGAGAAAAAACTTGTGTCGTCGAACAGGTTTCAGCCTCCCAGCCTGAACTTCCAATGGCAGGGAGGTCCCTGCCTTCCAGAAACTGAGTAAATGACAACTCACAAATCTTTTCATCGTTTGTAGCATTGATGACACCGGCAGGGTTCTTTGCAATACAGGAATGGACAGGAGATCGCTTTAAAGCGTTTGACCAACGAAAGTCGTCTTCTCCACTTTGACTTAACGAATTCGTTTCATCTCAGGGTGATTTGTCTGCAGAGCGGGTGGGTGCTGCAGGCACAAGAGGTTTTATATTCAGTGTTCAATTCTAAGTGGACGTTCTGTTTTCATTCAACACACATGGCGAGGCCCCTTGTTGCTACGCGAGCCAGCCACAAAATGTGGCTGGGTTATCCCGTCGAATTCTTCATGACAAGCTTGGCATTTGTGGGCTTTCTATTCTTCGAATTACTGATCTGACAATCTCCCTGAGGCGGAGTTTATTGAGATGTGCGCGGTGAGTTGTTCACTTCTCACTGAAATGACTTGCGGAGCCTGCTGAATGATTGAGAATCTGTTTTCAGACTCAAGCTGTTCTCTAAATATTGCTTCGGCGCACTTTGACCGACTACCTCTGCTCATGTTGCTTGGAGTGACGCGTCGCTGGCAATGAGCGATCAACTCCATGCGGTTGATTTTCGTGGACACGGGAAATCAGATCGAGCCAGGAGGCTAGAGCAGATTGCTCTTTCCTGTGCCCGTGAAAAACGTTTTTCAACAGTGTAAACGCTTGTCTCCACGAGGCAGAACGCGAACACCAATACGAAAAGTGCTCTATCGGGTTGGGGATGTCCTGGTCATCGAAGGTGACGTTCTGAGCAACATCGCCAGCCTTCAAAATCGATCCAAAATCGTCGCCGTGCTTCAGGGTGGAGTCGTCAAAGCGATCGCGGAACAAGTCGAATTCCGGGGCCAGTCGGAACGAGTTCGTTCACAGTGAACCCACCACGTGTGCAATGTTCCTCACTGACGCGTCGGGGGTACGGATCGATCAGACTATCAGAGCTGTTTTTTCGGAAGAGCAATTGCGTACAGCATGGTCACGCCGCCGACTCCAACACAGGTGAAGCACATCCACTCTGGAGGATTGAAGATACGCATCCCACTCGATGAGAGAGTGGTCACCATGGTGAGGACTGGGGACTCAGTTTTTGAGAATTTTTCTGTCAGCGTGACTTCATCAACAACGAACAGACCGGCCCCGCAGAGGGACAAGTACAAACCCATTGTTAGAAAAGCAGCGCGGATCATTGTTCATTACCAAGTTAAAGTTCCTGAACTCTTGCTTGGATTTTCACTTTTGCCAGCGATTTATGCGTGAGACGTCAGTTGTCTTCACATTAATGATGCCGAAAGCCAACAGATCTGCATAATCGATATAACAGGCATGGGACGTCAGCGCCGCATGCGCTGCGAAAACGTTGAGAGCTTATCGTTGAGAGCTTATCGTTGAGGGATTGAGTCGTTGAGGGATTGAGTCGTTGAGAAGGATTTCTTCAACCTCCGTTAGTTGAATCTCCCCAAACTCAGAAAGTCCACTGGCAAGTCGGTTTCGTAATC
>DAOUPA010000409.1 GCA_030626405.1 Planctomicrobium sp. | reverse complement strand
GTTCCGGAGACCTCGACAACGCCCACGGCAACTGGCCTTTGGCGAATCAACAAATGGCAGCCTCGCTGAAGTTCGCGAAGTACGACCACAAATTCGTCTACGGAGAAGGCGCCCACAACGGCATCCATGGCGGCGCGATTCTCCCGGAATCCCTGCGTTGGTTGTGGAGAAAAGAGGCTGAAGAAGAATGACACAAGCAATGAAAGTAGGTTGGGTGCAGCGGAGCGTAACCCAACGAACGCGCGACGTTAATTAATGGTGGGGTCCGTTCTCGATGTTCGCGGTGAGTAACGAACTGGAAACATTCATGCTCGCCTGTCCCATCCACCTTCTACTCGTGACTGACGAACTTCACCCACCCCATTGTTACCTTCTAAACAGGCACAGCTGACAAGTCTCTCACATCCGTCACTTCTCCGCGAATGGCGGCGGCGGCGACCATGACGGGACTCATCAAAAGCGTTCGACCGGTTGGGCTGCCTTGGCGGCCTTTGAAGTTTCGGTTTGACGACGAGGCGCACATTTCGCGTCCCTGAAGTTTGTCGGGATTCATTGCCAGACACATTGAACAGCCAGCGGCTCGCCATTCGAAACCGGCGTCTTCAAAAATTTTGTCGAGACCTTCTTTCTCTGCCTGACGCAGAACCAGTTGCGAGCCAGGGACTACGAGTGCTTTGACGCCGTCGGCGACTTTGTTTCCTTTGGCGATCGCGGCGGCTTCGCGCAGGTCGGAGATTCTTCCGTTCGTACAGGAGCCGATGAAGGCGACGTCAATCTTGACGCCGTTGACTGATTGTCCTGCTTCGAGTTCCATGAATTCTAATGCTTCCGTGACACCGACTTGATCTTCGACATCGAATTCATCGACAGCAGGAATGCTTTCGCTGATGCCGACGGACTGACCGGGGTTGATGCCCCAGGTCACAGTCGGTTCGATGTCCGCGGCGTCGAAGACAACTTCGTCATCGAATTCCGCATCTTCTCCAGAGGCAAGCGTGAGCCACCACTTCGCGGCTTTCTCGAATTCTTCACCCTTGGGAGCGAACGGGCGACCGCGGAGGTATTCGATTGTGGTTTCATCAGGGTTAATGTATCCGCAACGGGCGCCCCCTTCGATGCTCATGTTACAAACGGTCATTCGCTCTTCCATGCTCATTCGGTCGAAGACTTCTCCGGCGAATTCATAGGCGTAACCGATGCCACCTTTCACCCCCAGGTGACGGATGATGTGCAGGATGACGTCCTTCGCGAAGACTCCGGGAGTCAACGTACCGTTGACGACAACGCGGCGAACCTTCGGGCGATTCATAGCAAGCGTTTGCGTCGCCAGAACGTAGGCGACCTGCGAAGTTCCGATGCCGAACGAGATTGTTCCAAAGGCACCATGAGTCGAGGTGTGGCTGTCGCCACAGGCAATCGTCATGCCCGGTTGCGTCAGTCCCTGTTCTGGACCGACCACGTGGACAACTCCCTGACGGCTGTCTTTGAGGTCCATCAAAGTGATGCCAAATTCCTGGCAATTCTTTTCAATCGTGGACATCATCTGTTCGGCAAGCAGATCCTGAAACGGTCGTGCTTGCACATCTGTAGGGACAATATGGTCGACGGTGGCAACCGTTTGTTCCGGAGCGCGAACTTTCAGATCTCGCTCGCGAAGCATTTCAAATGCCTGCGGACTGGTCACTTCGTGAATGAGGTGCAAGCCGACAAACAGCTGTGTTTGCCCAGAAGGCAACTTTCCAACAGTGTGAAGATCCCAAACCTTGTGAAAAAGATTTCGTGTGTCGCTCATAATCTATATTTTTCTTAACACATGTGGCGGCACTGATGTGACCGTGCCGCAAGAAACAACTACATCTACCCTTTGTACGTCGTAGCCCTACTCGTTGTCCAGAATTGGCAGTCAGTTTTCGCCTTCAGTAGTGAGATTCAGTCAGTCTGAACCAGTTCTGTCTGGGTGAAACTCGGCTGCGATTGGGAATGTTTGTTCTTGAAAAGCAAAAACGACTGTTACGGATGCCGAGACCGAGGAGACGCACTTACCTGTCTGATTACTCTTCCAGTAGGTGTCCGGCCGTGTCTGAGACAAATCCAATGCGCCCATCATGAATGACCAAGTGTCCGAAAGCGACCGAATCCAACCTTCCGATTCGAGCTTTCCCCTGAATGTAATCCATCGGCGAGTCGCGGAAAACAGAATGAGCCTTCAGGTATTTGACTTCATTTTCCCCAGAGATATCGATCGGATAATTGAAGTTATTACTTGGCATCGCGTAGGTCCAAATCCCTACTTGCTCATCGTATGAAATCGAAAGTGTGGTACCATCGGTCAGTTGGCGTGCTGCTTCAACATCGCCATGCTCGACAGCAGCAATGAATCGGTGCCAGATTCTTTCAGGCTGACTCATCGCGTAGTATGTCAAGAAGCAAGTCAACAGGGCGGTGAAAGCGAGACATCCAAGTACGATCCATCGAACGTTTCCAGACGAAGAAACTACCAAAGAATTACTGCGATTCGATTTTCTTGTCATACCTGCCAGTTTGAGTCTTAAACCTCCAATAACAGCCTTGTTGGATCTTCAACGGTTTCTTTGATTCGGACGAGGAAGGAGACGGCTTCGCGGCCATCGACGACACGGTGGTCGTAGGTCAGGGCGAGATACATCATCGGGCGGATGACGACTTCGCCATTGACGGCAACAGGTCGGTCAACGATTCCATGCATGCCGAGGACGCCGCTTTGGGGCGGATTGACGATGGGAGTTGAGAGTAGCGATCCGTAAACGCCTCCATTTGTGATCGTGAACGTCCCGCCTTCGAGTTCTTCCAAAGTGATTTTGTTGTTCTGAGCTCGTTTTGCGAAATCAGAGATCGTCAGTTCAATCTCGGCAAAGCTAAGTCGCTCTGCACTGCGAATCACAGGCACAACAAGTCCTTTCCCGGCACCAATAGCGACGCCAATATCGCAATAATTGCGATAAACAAGATCGGTCCCATCGACTTGAGCGCCAATTGAAGGGAACTCATTCATTGCCTCAATGACTGCTTTGACGAAGAACGACATGAAGCCGAGCTTGATGTTGTATTTCTTTTGAAAGTCTGCCTGATAGCTGCTGCGAAAGTTTTTGATAGCCGACATATCGCATTCGTTGAATGTCGTCAGCAGTGCGGAGTCCTTCTGAGCACTGACCAATCGCCGGGCAATTGTTTGGCGCATCGGCGACATCGGGACACGTCGCTCTTCACGTGCTGTGGAGGGCGCGCCTCCTCCTTGCGCGAGATAATTCTGCACATCCTCTTTGAGGATGCGTCCACCTGGACCGGAACCTTTGACTGTGTGCGGATCGAGATGACTTTCGCCTGCCAACCGGGCCGCAGCTGGCATCACATGGCCTCCCGCGCTTCCACCATCATTTTGTGAAGATGAAGCAGAGCTGGCCGTTGCTGTTTCTTTGTTCGCTGTCTGAGCTTGGTCGTCTGCCGATTCCCCATCTGGATTGGGACCAGGTTCCAGGGTGGCGATGACATCACCGATTTCTGCGGTCTCGCCAGCGGCTTTCGTAATCGACGCAATGACTCCACCTTCTGGACTGGGGACATCGAACGTTGCCTTGTCCGTTTCCAGACCGACGAGATCCTGGTCGACTTTGACCCAGTCTCCTTCCTTGACGTACCACTCGCCAATGAAAACTTCGCTGATCGATTCTCCAACCGATGGAACTCGAATTTCGACCGCCATTCTTGCTTACCCTTGAGTCTTTATCTTCTTACTTGGTCAGGCTTGAAATTGAGGAAACACTTTTGCAGATTCCGCAATTGTTTTGTCGCCCACTTGAAGTGGGCGACAAAACGTTGAGCTGCAGAATCATAGTCATCTGAAGGAATTCCGGGCATCCATTCGACAGAGATTTTCCGAAACATCTCTAGACTCCAGGCAACAATCCGAACTGAAGCGACCTCACCCGGTTGACCCGAAGCAAAATGGACGTTCGAATAGTACAGATTGATGTTATCGTGTCCTCGAAAAGACGATTTCCGTTTCCCTTCTCACCTAATGAATGACCTGCCGTGACTGCAACACTGAGTGAATTTGCCCAATCCCTGACTGTTGAATCTGCTTTTACTGTCCTCGCCGTTGCCAGAGGTCTCAAGGCGGAAGGGAAAGATGTTGTCGAACTCGAAATCGGTGACAGCCCCTTCGAAAGCACCTCTTCCGCTAAAAGTTCCGGGATCGACGCGATTCAGGGGAATCAGACGCACTATTGCCCATCGCCAGGTCTCCCAGAGTTTCGAACTGCCGCTGCAAAGTTTGTCAGCGATGAATTCAACATCCCGGCCCAGGCGGAAAACGTCATCGCCGGCCCTGGCGCGAAGGTCTTCGAGCAATTCTTCTGCGAAGCGTTTCTCAACGCCGGTGACGATGTCCTCGTGTTCAGCCCGTATTTTCCGACTTATCTACCGAACATCTTGCGACGGGGCGCAAATCCGGTCTTTAGTGACCTCCGGCAGTCTAATGAGTTCCGACCAGACATTTCCGAAGTTGAAAAGTTCATCAACGAGGCCAACAAACCGAAAGCGATTTTCTTAAACACGCCGCACAACCCAACCGGTGGAGTGGCAACTGAAGAAGATCTCAAAAATCTCGCCGATCTGATTCGTGGAAAAGATATCGCCGTTTTCAGTGACGAACCGTACTGCCACATGGTTTGGAAGGGACGGCATCGTTCCTTGCTGGAACAGCCAGGGATGATGGACCAATGCGTTGCCGCTTACACGTTTAGCAAGTCTTACAGCATGAGTGGTTGGCGACTCGGATTTGCCGTGACGGGCGGTGAGATTGCGACTTCGATTGGAAAAATGATCAACACGACGCTCTCTTGTACGCCTCCAATTGTGCAAATTGCTGGCACGAATGCTTTGCAACGGGATCATGCAGAGCGTGACGCGCAGATGGCGAAGTTCAAGGACAAGGTTCAATTGCTCGCCAAGGCGCTCAATGAGATCGATGGAATCCATACACTCGATCCAACCGCAACCTTCTACGTCTTTCCGAATGTCGCTCCGATTTGCAACCGACTCGGAATCACCAGCCACGGACTGGCGATGTATCTTCTACAAGGCGCGGACGACAAGTTCGGCGTTGCCTGCCTAGGAGGAGAATGCTTCGGCGATGCCGGGCATGGATTTCTTCGTTTCAGTTGTGCCGAAGAGAACGACCGTCTGGAGCAGGCAGTCAAGTTTTTACCGGAAGCTTTCTCTCGCACCGAACGCGTGGAAGCGTTCCTTTCGAACAATCCAGAATTCAAACTCAAAGAAGCATACCCGGAACCGTAAGAGAGACGTGAGTCTAGTGTTGAACATTCAATCCTCCCCTCCAATCACTAGACTCTAGACACCCAACTCTCATCCAAACAACAATGCCACAGACACAGCACGATCAAATGTCCACGTTTTCGTCATCGAGAATATTCTTGATGTCGAAGTGGGGAATCCGTGCAGTCTGGCTCGGCTACGCGGTGTTTCTGTTCATCATGACACACGCTCGGATTCCTCAACCGGTGGCGAGTGTGACGTCAAGTTGGGACAAGCCGTTGCACCTGGGGGCGTACTTCGTTTTGGCGACCCTGACCGCTGCTGTCTGCTTGAAATTAAAGCCGTATCGACTTTCGCACATCTTGATATTCCCAGCGCTTGCACTCTTCGGGGCGTTTGATGAAATCCTGCAAGGACCGTTTGGTCGTCACCCGGACATTCGCGACTGGGCCTCCGACTGCCTGGGAATTGCAATCGGACTCGCCGCGGCACAGGTCATTGTCTGGCTGCTGAATCATCCTGATCGTCTTTCGAAACTCCCGCTGTTTCGCACTTCGGAAGAGAAACAGACGGCGGGTGAAGCGAGTGGATTTGCTCAATGAGCGACGTCCCGTATCTCATTCGACTTGGGAACCGACTCTCTGAAGCTTTGACAGGGCTTGCGGATGAACGTCGCGATAAACATCGCAAATTCATCCTGAGCTTTCAGATGAGCGATGGTGGTTTTCGCGGTCGCGATGGCGACTCGGACCTCTACTACACCAGCTTCGCGGTTCGTGGGTTGATGATGCTCGGTGGCATGGATCAGGAACTGACCGTCGACTTAGGCAGCTATCTCAAAAGTCATGACTGGCGGCAGCTCAACGTCATTGATCTGATGAACTGGTTGGCGACGGCACTCGCTCTGCAAGTCGCAGGTGGAGTCGACATCTTGGAAGACGTTGGCGCCGACTTTTCCGAGGCAGTCTCGCAACAATTGGAAAGAGTCCGCACGAAAGATGGCGGCTATGCGAAATCTCC
>DAOUPA010000111.1 GCA_030626405.1 Planctomicrobium sp. | reverse complement strand
GTCCTGACGAAAGTTCCTGAACCGGCGCATGCCCTTTTCTGGTCAGACTGGCGTCGTCATCACCAACTGATCGCCAAACTCAGTCACTACAAAAAAAGAGGCCACGACCCACCAAAATTGTAATGTCCAACTGTAGTACTAGAGAAACATGTGCATGGGGGACAATACTTTGCGGAACAGGTATCACTTTTCGTTTCGATCAGTGAACGCGCGAAGCCAGCAAATCAAACCAATGACGCCGACTAAACAGCCTACCACCTGAAGGAACAATTTGCTGTCGTCGTGTTTTGCAAACGAACCACCAGCGAGTAGCACCGCGGCAGCAAGAACAATGATCGAGGCACTCATTGATTTCACGAGAAAACTTTTTTCTTTTAAAGACCCTGAAGTTTGTCACCGGTGACAACACAGCATGATTTTTTCTACATGCAACGTCATCCGTGTTCGGAGAGATCACCGAGGCAGTCATCACAACGCCAGCATCATTGAATCGTCAGTATTAGATTTATTTTAATCTCTCTCACTTGAGGATGATTCGTTGTGATGACCAGTTTGCCAGGATTCTTCGAAGTCCAGATTCCCTTGGGACTGTCCACGGGGACTTCGAGAATCATTGTATGGCGTTCTCGCTTAGAGTTCTCTGAATTTTTGTCGGCTTGCATCTTGACGTTTAAAAACGCTGGCTGAACTTGAATGTCTGAGGCTTCAAAAGGTTCCTCTGCTGATTCAATCATGAATGTCAGTCGTTGAGTTTTCCCTTTCGTCGACAACACTCTGCCCAAGTTGAATTGCTGCCGTCCCGCCACCCATCCCTGGCCAATGATCTTGACTGGTCCTATCCTGTTTCCTGTGACATTGAATACAAATTTTTCCCGATTTTCCAATGAGGTATAAACGGTGACCGATTCACGAAAATCTCCAGACTCTTTCGGAGGGCTGTATTGACCCAGCAGGTGATAACCGGACTTCAGCCCTCGTTGTTCAAGTTCACCACTGGTCATCGGTTTGACTTCCAGCTTCAATTTGTCAGTCGAGGTTTCTACCGAGGTGATCTCGAAGGAATCATACAATGCTGTCGCGATCTTCCCATGGAACGACGTTGCTTTGCCGCTAGGGACTGTTCCAAGCAGCCAGCCGTTTGCTGGACTCACATCAATTTCGGCGACCATGTTCCCTTCGACTCCGATCACCAATTTCGCGTTTTCAGGAGCATTCGTCCAAATAACAGCTCCCTGACCAAAGGGCCCCACCGCCTTTGGGGTCCACTCCAAATGAATCGCCGCTTCGCCACCTGGGGGAACTTCATCATCCTCCAACCCACTCACAGTACACTTACACTGAACTTGCCCTTTGGCAAGTTTGAGTGGAGCCTCGCCGTCATTCTTGACCACGAAGTCATATGATCCGGTGAGGCCCATGGCCATTGTTCCAAAATCGTGGACAGTTTTTTCAAGAACGGCTTTGGGATGCGGTCCCTCTTCTAAAATTGTGAAGGGATTTGTTTTGTGAATACCGTCTTCGGTTTCGGTATCGACCGGCTTCTCGGAGTTAACGTTCTCGCCGGCTGAATTCGCGGTCTCAAGAACAGTCGGGGGCGCCGTACTCGCCAAATACAACACGACTACCAAAGAAATCAGGAGCGTGAGCAAGATGGCGGTAATTTGCGAAGTCTTCACAATTCACCTCATGGGTATTCGAACAAAGAAATAGAATGAATCGTACTCATTCCAGGTCAGTTTTCGAATAGACATACACGTTTTGGATCGTTGCATTCAGTAGATTCTTGACGAAACACGATCTTCACGAGCACTGAGAATGTAAAGAGGTGTTAACGAGTCGCAGAATTAGTGGTCGATTTGGCAACTGTCACAGGAAGCATTTTTTCCGTGTGTCGTTGTTTAAAGTCCATCTGACTCGGTCCATTAGAAAAATTGAGTACCCGATTGTTCTGGGAAAATGATTGACTGAGGAACAATCCCTTCTCGAGATTGATCTGAAAGTCTCCTTGAGGCTTGCGGCGGATCAGTTGCATTTCGAGTTCAGGATTGTTGAGAGGCGTCAATACTTTGGTCTTCACGACAATGTCTGCAATGCCATCTTTGAGAGAACGAACAAAGTAACGCCGCTGGAGTTTGACAATCTGTTTCAGCTTGGGATTGTTAGGAAAACTCACTGGAACGGAGATCTCTTCCTTCCAGATCCCGCCAACTTTCACAGGCTCTTCCGGGAGTTCCGGGAGAAAATCTTCGGCAAGTTTGTCAGGCTTTTGCTGTTGATTGATGAGTTGCTCAATGTCTAGAACTTTGCCTGTTGCCGAGACTGTTAAGCGCAGTCGAGGCTTGCCAATCATATCTGCGAGTGGTTGGAAAATCGCTTCTGGACTCTTGTCAATACGGCTGTCATAATGAGCTTTGGCACCATTCTGAAAGAGATCAATCTCGACCCATTCAAATGTTACTTCCAAGACTGCGGAACCGTCTTCGCTGACTGAAACGACGCGATAACTCTTTTCGGAATCCTGATAAGAATGCGGCGTGTCTGTACTCAGGCCAATTTTGATGACGTAGTCGTCGTGCAAAGAGACCTCGTAACGGATCTCCTGGCCTGGTTCAAATTTGTAGCGCAGCAGAAACGTCTCGGCATCATCACCTTTTAAGGGTGTTTGCTGAATAAACAGTGTCACGAAGGCTGTGATGACTGCGATGGGAACGTAACTCAGGCGAGACATTTGAGCATCCTTGCTCGAATTTGTGGATTTCCAGTTGTATTGGTGAGTTTTCTAGCAAATTTCAACAATTGCTGCGAGACGAATATGGGTTCAGCCTCGCAATCATCAATTGGTCTCAATCGTCAATAATCCGTCCCGTTTCAGGACTGCTTGCATTTTCGAGACAATCTCCGGACTCTTAGCCGCAATGTCGCTTTCTTCTCCGAGGTCGTCATCAAGATTGTATAGCCGCCAATCGTTAGGATTCGTTGGGGTCTTTGATTTGCGAGATTTTTTTCCCCGATATTTCACCAGTTTCCACTGGTTCATTCGCATCCCGACGGAGGTCTCGCCTTCCTGACTCGCCCAGAAAAGGTATTCATGGTGCTTTTGTTGATCAGTCTTACCTAGCAGCGTTGGCAGGTAAGAGATGCCGTCAACTTTCTTGGGAACCTTTACGCCGGCAATTTCGCAGGCGGTTGGCAGGAAGTCCCAAAATGCCGAGGGCAGATCGCTTTCTGTTCCAGGTTTCACTTTGCCAGGCCAGCGAGCAATCATCGGCACACGGATCCCGCCTTCGTGCATCGAACGTTTATAGCCTTTGAGCGGTCCGTTCGAGTTGAAGTATTCGTGCTTGTGTCCACCTTCTTGATGCGGTCCGTTATCTGAGGTGAAAATCACTAGCGTTTTTTCGTCAAGGTCAAGTTCCTTTAACAACGCAAACAGGCGACCAACATCTCGATCCATGTGCGTGACCATGGCAGCGAATCCCTTCTCAGGATTCGGCCAGTCTTCATCGGCGTATTGCCCATAATCCGGGATCTCCATTCCATCTTTAACGACACGACCCCCTTCGTTGTTCGCGTGAGGAATCGTCCAGTGGATATGCAGCAAGAACGAGTTGTCTTTGTTCCTGCGAACGAATCTGAACGCAGCATCCGTCATGTAGTCGTGCGAGTAGCTGACACGCTCTGAGGAGACTCGACCGCGCGCCATTGGATCATCCATCAGCACGTTGCCAGGCAGCGTCACCTGAGTTTTGTTTTCCCAGAGAAACGGTGGATAAAAGTTGTGAGCGTTCCCTTGATTCAGATACCCGAACCAATAGTCAAATCCATTGTTGTTCGGATGCCCAATGTTATTGACTTCACTGGGGACGTTGACATTTCCCAACGCCCATTTGCCAACTCCTCCGGTCTTGTAGCCTTTTGATTTCAGCAATTCCGCAACCGTGTTCTCTTCTGGTTGAAGCAGCCGTGAGCGATTTCCAATCAAGCCAGTCGTGCCGCAATGTTGCCCTAACCACAGCACCAGCCGCGAGGGTCGACAGACCGTGTGACCAGCATAGTGATTTGTGAATTTCATACCTTCGACGGCCATCTGATCGATGTTCGGCGTCTCAACAACTTTTTGACCGAAACAGCCGAGATCTCCGTATCCGAGATCGTCCGTCATGATGTAGATAATGTTCGGGCGCTCAGCGGCAATTGCGAAGCCGTTGAAGAGAATCGCAGCGGCGAACGCTGCCAAGTTAAGAATCGTTTTCACGGCGGTACTCTCTATACTGGAATTTGTAGATGGAGGTTTGTTGTTGCGATTTGAGTAGGGTTGGTTTTACCGGCCCTTGGAGACGTGTGTTGAGCTTGGCAGAAATCAACCGACCAAAGAAAGTTGAAGTCAGCTTCGCCATTCGAGTTGATCAACCGCGTCGTTCCACAGATGCTCGGTGTTGTTCGTGTGCGTTGTCAGTTTCACACCATTGGGTGAAAGACGCGCTGTCGTCCAGCCTGTTGTTGATGTTTCCGGATTCCCGACGTAAGACGTTGCTGGCGTGTTGATAATATGAATGCCGCCATGTTTTGCGAGACTGCGATGATGGATGTGTCCGTGAATGTATGCTTTCACTTGCTTGCGAGGTTGCAGCACATCCCAGAGTGGCTGCGAGTCAATCAACCCGCCCGGGAAATGCAGCGGATCGCCACCGAGTCGTGGGTTATGATGAGAGACAATAATTGCTGGTCGATCTGCATTCTGATCGAGTGCTTCCGCTAGCCACTTCAACTGAACATCGCCTAGGGTTCCCTGAGTCACCATTGTCTTTTGCAATGAATCTAGCAAAAAGAAATTTGCAAACCGCGTCTGCACGACAGCAATGTGACGTGATTCGACAACTGGTTCTTGTGGACGCTGTTCCTGCATGACTTCATAAAAGACTTCGCGGTGATCGTGATTTCCCAGCGTGAGATGTAAGTTAATCTTCGCTTTTTGCAATGGCTCGATGAGTTTGGCGAAATGTCGATAGTCGCCGGGCTGACCATCTTTTAATGCGAGGTCTCCGTTAATCAAAACCGTGGCAGGTTTTCGCGGACGTTCGACCAATTCAGAAACGATTTGCCGCAGGTGTGTTGGGATGGGAGAGTTTTCCGGATGTTTTTCACCGATGTGAGTGTCGTTGAGAAGATAGACCAGATCCTCTTCAATAGTGTTCTCCGCTCCAAAGCTGGCGGTTGAAAAAGTGAGAATACCGACCCCCACTGTCGCCAGAAATTCACGACGGTTCTGAGTCGGAAGATGGATGGGCATACGGAACTCCAGGAAGTCGGCAGGAATGTCACTTGGTCTCTACTTACGATTCATTGACTTTACCGTTCGTGATTAGGCAATACCAGCAGCGTTCGCCCAATGCTGCCTCCTTTGTAAGCCGATGGCGCTAGCCATGGGCCTTGCGGGACAACACTTCCTCGCAAAATCCCCGACGCTATCACGTACGGCTCAAAGCTTTACAATCTCATCAGGTCTACAAAAAAGAGGCCGCGAACATTGGTCCGCGGCCTCTTAAATCGAAGTCATTGCTACGCTTTTCAACGTGCGTGGTTTACTTCAGAAACTCGCGTGCTTCGTCCATAAATTCTGGTGGCAGCGTTCGCATTTCATTGACGGCTTCCGCGAGGGGAACTGCGACGATATGCAGACCACGGAGGGCCACCATTTTCCCAAAGTCTCCTTTGACGGCGAGGCGACCAGCATGGATTCCCAGCCGAGTTCCCAGAACACGATCATAAGCACTTGGCGTTCCACCACGTTGCAGGTGACCAAGAGTGACGTCGCGAGTTTCGATGCCGGTTTTTTCTTCAATCAGTTTTGCGACACGTGTTCCAACGCCTCCCAAACTGACGTGACCGAACTCATCGAGATCGCCATCTTTCGTTGTGAGATCATCACCTTTGAGTTTGGCACCTTCGCTGACCATGATAATGCCATAAGTTTTGCCTGCTGCACGTCGTTGTTTCAGCCGTTCGCATACGGCATCGAGGTCAACTTCTTCCTCTGGAACCATAATCGCGTCGGCGGCACATGCGATTCCGGAAAAGCAAGTAATCCAACCAGCATGCCGTCCCATCACTTCAACAACAATCACGCGGCGATGTGACTCAGCGGTTGTGCGAAGTTTGTCGACGGCATCCTGAACTGTGTTCAAGCAGGTGTCGAAACCGAATGTGAAATCTGTGCTGCTCAAATCGTTGTCAATCGTTTTCGGACATCCGATCGTCGGCAGTTGATGATCGCTGTACAGCTTGCTGGCAACGCCGAGGGTGTCGTCACCGCCGATGGCGACCAGACAGTCGAGATTCAAGTCTTTGAATGTTTGTATAACTTTTGCAACCACTGTTGCATCTTTGTACGGATTCGTTCTGGAAGAGCCGAGAATCGTTCCGCCCTTGGGGAGAATTTCGTCGGTCTGCATTGGGTCAAGTTCGATGTAGTTCCCTTCAATCGCTCCGCGCCAACCTTCCAGCAGTCCAATGGTTTCACCACCGGCATTGTGTACTGTACGAACGAGACCACGGATCACGGCATTCAGACCCGGGCAGTCTCCACCACCTGTTAAACATGCAACTCTCATATCATTTTCCAATACTGTTAAGGGATTTCCACGCGATCAGCGTGTTGAAATACTTTGAAATGATCCGCTTGCGCGGCATCGTAGATTCGCCGTACAGTGCAAGTGTTCGGCGAAAGATGGCTTTTTTCACTCGACCCTGGACTCTCTTCGCTCAACTCCAATCATCACCAGGTTCGCTCGACAAACTTTGTGTCTCCCTCGGCTTTTTGGAAGACTGGATGGCTGAGAATTTTCTGCGACAACGGAATCGTTGTCGCAATTCCCTGACCTCCAATTTGAAATTCGCTCAATGCTCTCTGCATGCAGGCGATTGCTTCTTTTCGTGTCGGTTTGTGAACAATGAGTTTGCCGATCATTGAGTCGTAGTGAGGGCTGATTGTGTAGCCTGCGTAAACGTGTGAATCAAAACGAACTCCCAATCCACCGGGGATGCGAAGATCCGTGATCTTTCCTGGGCAACCGCGAAAGTTCTGATCAGGATCTTCGGCATTGATACGAACTTCCATGGAGCAGCCGTTGCAGGGAATCTCATTTTGAGTGAAAGGAAGTTTCTCTCCTGCGGCGATAAGAATTTGCTGCTGTATTAAGTCGATTCCGGTCACCATTTCTGTGACAGGGTGTTCAACCTGAATCCGGGCATTGACTTCGATAAAGTAATAGTTGTCGTCGGGGTCGACAATAAATTCAACGGTCCCAGCGTTGTAGTATCCAGCGTTCTTGATCAAGCGTGTTGCCGCTTCGCAAATTTCTTCACGAATCGACTGTGGAAGATTTGGAGCCGGACTTTCTTCGATCAACTTCTGGTGCTTACGCTGCATCGTGCAGTCTCGTTCCCAGAGGTGAACGACATTTCCGTGCTGATCGGCGATGACTTGTACTTCGATGTGCCGCGGTTTTTGGACGAATCGTTCGATGTACACGCCTGCATTTTTGAAAGACTTTTCGGCTTCGGCAGAAGCCGCTTTCAACGCGATTTTCAGAGAGGCGTCATCTTCTGCTGGACGAATCCCTTTGCCGCCGCCACCAGCAGTCGCTTTGATGAGAACCGGATAGCCGATTTCCTTTGTGACTCGCAGAGCCTCAGCCTCGGTTTCGACCAGTCCATCGCTCCCTGGGACAACCGGAACCTTCGCCTCGATAGCGATTTGGCGTGCCCCGACTTTATCGCCGAGTTTTCGCATGGCGTCATGAGGAGGGCCGATGAATTCGATACCTGAGTCACGGCATTGCTCTGCGAATTCTGCGTTCTCTGCCAGAAAGCCATACCCGGGATGGATCGCCTGAGCTTCGCCTAATTCGGCGGCAGCAATGATGTGTTCGACTTTCAGGTAGCTGTCAGTCGACGACGCTGGACCGATGCAAATAGCTTGGTCGGCGATATCGAGGTAGTGCGCACCGCGATCACCTTCGCTGAAGACTGCGACAGTCCCGATGCCCATTTCCTTACAGGCACGAATGATTCGCAGTGCAATTTCGCCTCGATTGGCAATAAGAATCCGCTGAAACATGGCGTCGATGGACCCCTGAAAAAAATGTGCAGTCAAGGTGTCATGGATGGACGTGTGACCATGGATGACACTGTGTGGATTTCAAGCTCAACAACTTCACGGCGAACGTGATGCTGCACTCACTCGAAGTTAGCTGGGTTTGACTAGATACAATGTCTGTCCATACTCGACAGAATCACCATCCTTTAACAGGACTTTGGCGATTGTCCCGGAGACGTCGGCAGGAATTTGATTGAAGACTTTCATTGCCTCCACGATGCAGACAACAGTCTCTTTGTGAATCTGGTCACCCACCTTTACAAACGCCGGGTCGTCTGGAGTTGGAGCCTGGTAAAACGTTCCAACAGTCGGGCTTTTGATCTCAACTAACCCTTCATCCTGCGGTGGTGGTGTTCCCGCATCAGAAGCTGCCGGAGCAGTTGGAGGTGCGACCAGCGAAACTGGTGCTGGAGCTGCGACTGCCGCTGGGACAGAGACAATTCCTTGAGGACCACGACGCAAGTGGTACTTTGCTTCATTTTGTTGAAGCTTAAGTTCCGTCACATCATGTTTTTCCATGAGCTCCATCAACTGCCGCAGCCCATCGACGTCGAAACCTGATGAGTCCGACTTCCCTTCGCGAGCCATAATTCTTCCTCAGCAAATGTATGAATGACGATCAATCAGAACCTGGGTCAAGAATCCAGATCTGATGTACTTGTGAAATACGAACGGTATTAAGGGTTCTGAGAGTGAGTCAAATCATGAAAAAGTGCATCATAATGATGCTCAAACGCTTACTCGCACACTGTCCCAATCCTTTGGTACGGAAGACAATACTTCACATCCGCACTCAGTGACAAGGACATCATCTTCGATTCGAACGCCTCCCCAGCCAGCAAGATAGATTCCCGGTTCTACTGTGACAACCATGCCTGCCTCCAAAGGTGCGTTGGAACTCTGGGAAAACCGCGGAAGTTCGTGGATATCGAGCCCAATTCCATGGCCTAGACCATGGTCAAAATACTCCCCAAAACCAGCATTTTGAATGTATTCCCTAGCCACAGTGTCAACTTTTTGGCAAGAAACACCTGGGGAAATGGCTTCAATTGCCAGTCGCTGAGCCTCTAAGACGGTTCGATAGACTGTCTCAAATTTCGGATCAGGAAATGCCGCTGTAAGCATTGTTCGTGTGAGATCAGATTTGTACCCCGAATGCGTCTGTGCTCCCCAGTCGACGAGCAGTATAGGTGAATCAGCGATTTTCAACTTTCCCGGTCGATAATGCGGCATCGCAGAACGATCACCAACGGCAATAATCGGGTGAAAGCTGAGTTCGTCCCCACCGAAGTTGCGAACCGCGTGTTCGAGTTCGTAAGCGAGTTGTTGCTCGGTAACTTGCGGAGTCAAAATTGCCTGGAGATAGGCGAATCCTTTTTCAGCCAGACGGACTGCTTCGCGGATCTCTTGAATTTCGTGATCGTCCTTCACCGCTCGAAGCTCTTCGACCTTCCAGCATACTGAAGCAAGTTCAACGCTCTCCAAAGCTTTGTCAAGAACGTTGAAAACCTCGGTTGTCATCGAATGACCTTCAATACCGAGACGTTTGAGACCTCGCTCCGCAACTTTCTCGACCAAGGCTTCAGTCAGAGTCGTTTTCGACGTCCGAATGTAAAGGTCGACTCCAGGGCACTCTTCCTCTAGTTGCGTGACGTATCGGAAATCACTGATCAAAAGCTCTGAATCGGCAGTGAGCAGTAGCCACGTGCTGTCACCAGTGAACCCAGTTAAGTACGAAACATTCTTTTCGGTGCTCACGAGCAGCCCATCAACTTCTTCGGAATTGATGATCCCTCGAAGTTTGTCACGGCGAATTTTGTATCGGTTGGTCTCACTTTGATTGGGCATTGTGGAATGTTCTTCTTCGACTTGCGAACAGATGTTTAGACGTACACTTCATAGTGTACAGATAGCCGTTTTAGCGTATTTAGTATTGTGATGCGCAAGTTGCGTCTATTTTATCCGACACCGTGTTTATCCGACACTGTATTCGACGTCACGACGTCTCTCCCCGGCAATTTCTGCCGATTCAGAGGACTACATCTCCGCCAACGAGTACTACAGCGAAAAATTCGCTCATTAAGCTGGGCAAGATTTACCGATAGTATCGATTGTACGACCTTGCCTTCACATCAGGGAGGGAGTACCGCGCGGACCTTTTTGGCCTTTGTCTCGGATATTTCACGATGCGACTGTTCTCATTTGCCTGGCGGAGACACGTCAAGAAGCCTGCGATTTGCTGCCTTCTCGCAGCGTCGATGTGGTCTGTAGATGGAATGTGTGATGGCTTGCCCTCATTTCAGAAGCAACCAGTCGAAACATCCAGCTCGAACTGGGATGTTGAAAAAACAACCGAACGCAACGTTCGGCTGAATTATATCTCCACACCATGGTCTAAAGTTCTCAACGATGTGGCTGCGAAGTCGGGATCAACTCTCGTCCTACACGATGTCCCACCAGGGAAGTTCTCGCGGCGCGACTGGAGTCAACACACTCGTCAGGATGCAGTACAAATTCTGAATCGTGACTTAGAACCGAAGGGCTTTCGCATTCATGTGAAAGATCAATTCCTCACAGTGATGCAATCGCGTCGCAGCCGTCCGGAATATCAACGCCCACTCGCTCCACAGGTTGAGCAACAACCCAGGCAAATTCCGGAACCCACACAGTCATCACCCGCTAAACCGATCGGGCAGTGGGTCAGTCCTCCAAAAGAAGAGCCAATCAAGATTCAGCCTCCCAGCACAAAATTCTTGCAGGGAACGTCTTTGTTGCAGTTGGCCGCTTTCGAGAAAGAGGAAAAGCAGCCCGCAGATCAGGCAACGACGTTGTCGATCTCACCTCAAAACCGTTCTGCACTCGATATCGCAAAGCAGATTCACAAAGCATTTAAAAGACGCTCCCGATTAGAAAATTCGGGACCGAATGGTCATCCAGCATTCATCGTCGAGCATACGAATGAAGGAGAGAAAGCCGGCAAAGTTCAGTTTTCGATGGAAATTGACACCGGGAACAATCGCCTGCTCATCACAGCAGAGAAAAAAGTTCAGAATGGACTCAAGGCACTGATCGAACAGATTGATGTCAACCCGATTAGTGATTCTGCCGTGCCAACACTCGTTGCTGGAAATGGGTCAACAGCTGAAATTGGCAAGCAACTTCGACGACCTTTGAAATACATCACGCAGGCGCGACAGAAAATCGCGAGCGGAAATCCAACACCTCCTCAGGGAAACTCTCTCCTCGGTGATCGCGATAAAGTGTTGGCTCAGGTTGGTGAGCAAGCTCAACCCGAAGGGCAAAGACCGGCTCCGGCGAGTAATCCAATCACGAACGGTATCTCCTCTGACCTTGTTGGAAACTTGAAGGGCGACGTCACTATCGAAGCATTGGACGATCTCGACTTGCTGATTCTACGAGGGAACACTTCCGATGTGGAAGCTGTGCTTCAGGTCATCCAAAAAATTGAACAACTGGCTCTGGGAAGCTTACCAGAGATTCATTTATTGAAGTTGCAACACGTTGACTCACAATCGCTCGCGCAGTTGCTCACCGATGTTTACGAGCAACTTTCCGAACTGAGGAGTGACAACGCGCAGCAAAATGCTGCAACAGTGAATGTGATTCCTGTGGTGACTCCCAATGCAATTTTGATACTGGCTCCCGGAAACACGATGGAGACGATTCTCGATCTCGCGGACAATCTCGACCAGCCGGTCGATCCGTCGCACGAGGTTGAAGTCTTTCGCTTGAAGCATGCGGTCGCCGATAACGTCGTGGAACTACTGGAAGGCTTTTACGACGAAGAGGAGGAAAACCGAGGTTTGCGAACGCGATTGAAGGTTGCTGCCGACGCGAGAACTAATTCCATCATTGTTCAGGCACGACCACGCGATCTGAGCGAAATTGCAGCGGTGATTAAAAAGATCGACGCCGACGAAGCCGCTGCCATTAACCAGATGAAAATCTATAAGCTCAAGAACGCTCTCGCTGACGAGTTGGCAGAGTTTCTCAATGCTGCCATTCAAAGCGTTGCCGATCCGCGAGCTTCAACAGTTGGACAATCCCAAACGGGACAAACACAAACACAGAATCAAGCTGATCCAAAATCGGTTGTGCTTGAATTCCTTGCAGAAGATGGAGAACAACTTGCACGTTCGGGATTGCTGGGTGACATTCGCTTCAATGCCGAAACACGGACAAACAGTCTCGCGGTTACGGCGCCTGCTCAGAGTTTACCGCTCATCGAAGAACTCATTCGTATCCTCGATCAACCGAGTAGTGCCGTTGCCGATGTAAAATACTTCAAGCTTCAGAACGCAGATGCTTTAGATGCGGTCGACATGCTCAACGACCTGTTTACCGAAGACGACACGAACAACAACGACGAAGGCAGTCTTGGAATTCAACTGGTGGGAGCAACTGACACGTCGAGTTCGCTCTTAGCTTTAAGGTTCGTTGCTGATTCCCGAACGAACAGTGTCATCGCCACAGGCGGTGCGGATGCGTTAATCATCGTTGAAAACTTGTTGTATCGCCTTGATGCGACAGATCCTCGCACGCGGATCACGAAAGTGATCAAACTTCGTAACGCTCCGGCTGCGGATGTTGCGGATTCCATCAATGTATTCCTGCAGTCGCAACGGGATTTGGCAACAATTGATCCGGATCGCATCAGTACCAGCCAATTGCTCGAACAGGAAGTGATTGTCACACCAGAAGTGATTTCCAACAACTTGTTGATCAGTGCAACTCCCGCGTATTATGAAGAAATTGAAGCCTTGGTCAAAGAACTCGACGCCGAGCCTGCTCAGGTCATCATTCAGGCGTTGCTAGTCGAAGTTCTACTCGATAATACAGACGAATTTGGCGTCGAGATTGGATTCCAGGATCCGATTTTGTTTGATCGTAGCATCATCGACAACCTGCTGACTGTCACAGAAACAATCTTTGACAATCAGGGAAATCCCACGTCAACGAACACGAGGATTGTTTCTCAAGAAGCGGCTCCCGGATTTAATTGGAATAACCAACCCTTGGGAAACAACAATGGCCCGATCTCGTTTCCTGGGCATGTCGGTTCTCAGGGCTTGAGTAACTTCGCGCTCAACCGGACAAATGACGAACTCGGGTTTGGAGGTTTGGTTCTCTCAGCAAGTTCAGATTCGGTCAACGTGTTAATCCGTGCATTGGCAGCACGGCGATCTGTTCGAATTTTGAGCCGCCCGCAGATTCGTGCACTCGACAACCAATTGGCTCAAATTCAGGTGGGGCAAGAAGTCCCCGTGACAACTGGAGTCACCACGACTCTCAATTCTATCTCCCCAACTGTTGAACGAGAACCATCGGGAATTATCCTTACGGTCACTCCTCGGATCAGTCCTGAAGGTCAAATCGTGATGGAACTCGTTGCGGAAAAAAGTAAATTCATCCTAGACGAGGGTGTGCCAATCTATACCGACATCGCCACTGGATCAGTCGTCACGGCACCGATCAAAGATATTGCCACAGTACAAACAACTGTCAAAGTTCCAGACGGCCAAACCATTGTAGTTGGCGGAATGATCACCGAACGTGACGAGGAACTTGAGCGGAAAGTTCCCTGGCTGGGAGATTTGCCTTTGATCGGACATGCGTTTCGATTCGATTCAAACACCACACAACGTGCGGAGTTGCTGGTCTTCCTGACTCCTCGGGTTCTACATGGCGACGCAGATTCCGAGCACATTAAACAAGTTGAAATGGGCCGAATTCACTTCTTCCAGGAAGAGGCCGAAGAGATGCATGGCCCACTGTCGAGTGTTCCTTACGCAACCGGTGAATCGTATCCCGGTCAGGAAATTGAAGGCATGCCGATCAACCTTTCACCGGGAGAGACCCTTATACCTGGAAGCATCGCACCCGCACCACCAGCTCCAGAGCCTCCAGCTGTCGACTCAGACACAAGCAATAACAACAGCGGTGTCTATCGATTAAGCCCGGTTCAACAGGCAAGTAATTAACAGCAAGAACGCTGGAACTCAGCTCAGTGTGCAAGACAAGAATTCTTTCAGAGCAGACTTGAGATCAAGGATAGCGGTCATGAAGACCAAGAAACGAATCACTTCGATTTTTGCCATAGGCTTCCTGCTGAGCGGTTGCCAGATGGTCACTTCCGTCGCTCATCAACCTTTCTCAATGATGCCGAGCGTTTTTGAGCACAAACCAGTTGTACAAGTGATTGGTCTCTGGGAACCCGCCGAAGGTGTGGGAGTAGATAATTTGCCAACACGTGGATTTGCTGGTCAACTATTATTCTTCGCAGCAGGTAATGACGAACCAATTCAAATGAACGGTGATGTTCAAATTTTCGTCTTTGACGATCTGGGATCGCTCAAAGAGCAAGCAAAGCCGCTGCATACATTTAATTTTGATCAGGAATCATTCCAGGCGTTTCTTACTGAAACCAATTTGGGCTATGCCTATCAACTTTTCGTTCCTTACACACGTCATGATCAATTCAATACGACTTGTGCAATTCGCGTGAAGGTGACACCGGAAAATGGTCGACCTGTCTTTTCAAAAATGGCTTCAGTCGTTCTCTCTGGACCCGAATCTCCTCAGTTTGCTATCAAGACTGAATCGCGGCGGCGTCCGACAGTGCAACTTGCAAGTCATGAAACAGTCGCTCCAGCGGCGGCACCTCCTTCACAAGCTGAAATCGCAGCTCACTTCGGCTCTGCTTCACTTCCGAAACCGAGTGCGAATGCGACATTGAATACCGACCGACAACGTCTGCGATCAACTCTTTCCAGAGTCGTTCAGGAATCCAAGACGACACCAACTTCTAGAAAACCCGAACATCTTTTCGATGACGTACAGCACCAAACCGTCCATGATACGCCTGCTTCGAGTGGCTCGGACCGTCATCCTTTGTTAATGGATGATTAACGCCACTAAAGGTCGGAACCCTCGACTGGTGTTCCGCTTACACCGGTGAAAAGCTTTGTGACGGCGAAAACTCCAATGATTCTTTCAACTCGACAGAAACAAATGTTTGCGACCGGGGTTGAATTTCGATGACATAGGAGCGAGAGTCTCTAATAGATTCGTTGTCATTTCGAGGTATTGCGATGTTTTTGGTCAAATTGTCTTTGCTTGCGGCGTTGATCACTCTGGGGATCTCCGCAGAGTCCCATGCGCAATCACTCTTCGGATCCGGTGGGACAAATACTGGTGGAGGAACGACAGGCGGGCAGGGGCAGCCGACAACGGGAATTGATACCACTCGAGAACTGGGAGAAACGAACCTCAACGAAGCTGACGGAAGTTTGGGGGCGACAGTCGGTCAGGGCGGATTTGTCGGAGGACAAAACAACGGTACCTTCACGGGCAATCGCTTCGCTGGAGAATCAGCGAGCCAAGGGACGCAAGCTCAGTTTGGCGGTCAGCAAAACAACAACCGCACACAAAATCGCAACAATCGCAACACGACGAACCGCAAACCCGTTCGCCCTCGCTTTCGCATTGCCTTTGCGGCACCGATTATTCCGCAACAACAAGTGCAAGCGCAACTCACTACGGATGCGATTAGTCTCCCGCCGATTGCCAGAGAAACCAGCGTCATCGACATTCAAGTCGATGCAAAAGGTTTGGTCACACTGAGCGGTTCTGTC
>DAOUPA010000751.1 GCA_030626405.1 Planctomicrobium sp. | reverse complement strand
GGAAACTGCTCCGGGAGAACACGACCAAGAGCAACATTGACATCCGTTACCGTGAGCGGTCCGCCGCCGCCATAGCAGGCAGGACCGGGATCGGCGCCAGCACTTTCTGGTCCGACGTGCAGCTGAATACCGTCGAAGCTGCAAATGCTACCGCCTCCGGCTGCAACGGTTTCGATGGCAAGAGTTGGAGAAGCGATGCGGACGCCTGCCTTGATTGTTTCCGTTTGAATTTCGAGTTCCCCGCCGAAGCGTGAAACGTCGGTGCTGGTGCCGCCCATGTCGAATCCAATCGACTGAGCAAACCCTGCGTTTTGACCAATTTGAGAGAACGCAACCACTCCACCGGCAGGTCCGGAAAGAATGCTGTCTTTGCCGGTGAATCGTGAACCGTCTACCAATCCACCATGCGAAGTCATCAACTTAAGAGTACTCTCCGAGGAAAGCGATTCGCGAATCCGTGCGACATAGCTCCTCAAAATGGGGGTCAGGTACGCATCGAGAATGGTTGTCTCTGCGCGGGGAACAATTTTGATTGTCGGCGCCACATGGCTCGAACGGCTGACTTCCGCAAAGCCGACTTCACGTGCCAACAGTTCGAGTTGTTCTTCGTGAACCGGATTGCGATAAGAGTTCAGCAACGCAATCGCGACTGATTCGATGCCAGTCGCTTTGAGTTGCTGGAGCTGCTGTTTCGCATTTGTTGTATCCAGAGATTGCAAGATGGTACCGTCGGCGGCGAGACGTTCGTCGACTTCAACCACCGTTTCGTAAAGTGGCAGCGGTTTCTTGATGTCGAGGTCAAACAGTTCCGGGCGGTCCTGATTGCCGATGAGGAGTAAGTCAGCGAAGCCATTCGTTGTCACGAATGCCGTTCGCGCTCCTTTTCGTTCAAGAAGCGCATTCGTGCCGCGTGTGGTTCCCATGCGAACATCAACCGGCGGGATTGATTCCTCAAGAGGCAACTTCAGGATCGTTCGAATACAAATGACAGGCGCTTCGAGTTCGCTGTGAAGTTCATAACCTTGACCGACCGAGACTTCAATCGGAACGGGAACTAAAAAACGGAGTGTCCCAGTTAGAGAGTCATAGAGTGTCACCTTCGTTTGAAAGAACAGATCACCTTCTGCATCGCGCAGACTGAGCGTCCAACCGACCCAGAAATCGGGCGGTTCACCTTGTCGAAGTGAGTCATCCAGCGACTCAGACGCGACGCTCTCGACCGTTCCTTTCACCTTCCCGGAACTGAGAGTTTTATGCGTGTGCAGCACACTCTGCGGTGAAAGTGCAACGCAATCGGTGAATGTGCCTCCCACATCCACCCAGAACTGCCAACGACGCTCATTTTCTGTGTGTTCAGTAGTCATCATCACCACAGAGTCGTCCGCATTGAGGTCTGTTTCAACTGCTGCCGCCTGTTGCTTTGCATGAACAGAGAAAATATGCGACATTAGACCTCCTTCCTATCGATATCCACTGATTCTTACCTCTGGAGAAATCACATATGTCCAATGAAAATCCAACTCCGCTTTCACGGCGCGAGTTACTGAAAACGTCCGGCAAAGTTGCAGCGGCAACCGCAATTGTCGGGATGACAATGCCGAAGGCCTACGCGGCTGAAGACAACACGATTCAAGTTGCTCTTGTCGGTTGTGGTGGTCGCGGAACTGGAGCAGCAGCGAACGCACTCTCCGTGAAAGATGAACAAATCAAACTGGTCGCCATGGCGGACGTTTTTGATGGTCGACTCTCAACAAGCCATCGTGCCCTCTCCGCAAAATTCGGGGAGCAAATTGATGTCCCTGAAGACAGCCGGCACATCGGATTCGATGCCTACAAAAAAGTCATGGACCAGCTCCGCCCGGGCGATATCGTAATCCTCACAACTCCTCTCGCATTCCGCTGGGTCCATTTTCAATATGCGATTGAGAAAGGATTGAACGTCTTTATGGAGAAGCCCGTCATCGCAGATGGCCCTTCTGCACGCAAGATGTTTGCACTGGGAAAAAAATCACAGGAGAAGAATCTCAAAGTCGGTGTTGGCTTGATGTGTCGCCACTGTTCAGCTCGCGGGGAATTGTTTGACCGAATTCAAAACGGCGAAATCGGCGACCTTG
>DAOUPA010000132.1 GCA_030626405.1 Planctomicrobium sp. | reverse complement strand
GGTGAGCGGAACAGAATGTTGCTTGCGCGGATCTTCAAGCGAACCTCGAATCTGATGGTCCTCGACGAACCGACAAACGACCTCGATGCGGAGACCCTCGAACTTCTTGAAGATTTGTTGATCAGCTACTCCGGCACGGTTTTGCTCGTCAGCCACGACCGCGCTTTTCTCAACAATGTCGTCACCAGCACTCTGGTCCTGGATGGAAACGGCACGATTTCCGAGTACGCTGGCGGCTACGACGATTATCTTCGTCAGCGATCACAACCAACCGAAGCCGTCTCCAAAAATCGAAAAACAATTCAGACTGGCAAAGTCAAACAGAAAGAACAAAAACCGAAACTAACCTTCAAAGAAAAGAAAGAACTCGAAACTCTTCCAGAGAAGATTGATGTTCTGGAAACGGAGCAGTCAGAGATACAGGCGGCCATGGCTGATCCCGAATTCTTCAAACAAGAAGGAGTAACCATCGCCTCGAAAACAGAACGGTTGAGATCACTAGGAGATGAACTGGGAGCAATTTACGAACGCTGGGAAGAATTATCTGCGAAGGAGTGAACGATCTTTCGAGGCGTCACTGGAAAGTGCGAATTCTTCCATCAGCAATGATGTCTCAGGCGTAAACATCGTATCTAAAGCGGGCAATTCGTAAATAAACTGCACCTGAAACCCACGGACTTCGCAATGGTGGATATTGCTAATCGACGTTTGATTTTCGTGAAAGGATTTCTTTTTCTGACTTTGGTTCTCCTGGCATCAATCGTTCTCATCTGTCTGACATTTTCCTGGCAGGTGACAAGCTTACTCGCTATCAGCGTTTGGAGCTTCTGTCGATTCTACTACTTTGCGTTTTACGTGATCGAACGGTACGTCGATCCCGGTTTTCGATTTACAGGTCTCGTGGATTTTATAAAAAGATTTCTTCACGGTGATCTGAAGTGTGAGTCTGGCACCTCTTCGCGAGTGTCGAGCACATAATTGTCATGTGAAAAAGCAGGTTCATCTGACTCCAGCACGCCTTCTATTGCGACCTTCAGCTCACTCTGACGCCGTCACTTTGACTCATTCTCGCTGAGCATCTTCGTGCAATTTCTGATCATCGATGATCAGGTCACGCGACCATAGATTCATTCAGAAACGCAGAAGATTGTCGCTGAGATCAAGCTGCTCGGTATCCGCGCGATCTTTGTCTTGACTACACTCTGTCAATCCAGTTTTAAGTATCAGGTTGGAAGTCTCAAACATGCGTGGGTTACTCACATTCATTGTTGCAGTTTTGTTGCTGTGTTTTACAGTGGAGGCAGCTTTTGCAAATCAGCGTCGGCCGAACATCATTCTCATTATGGCGGATGACCTCGGCGTTGAGTGCCTGAAATCGTATGGTGGAACCAGTTACAAAACGCCAAGCCTGGATCGCCTTGCTCAGCAAGGGATGCGATTTACTCATGCATATTCACAGCCGCTTTGTACGAATACTCGTATTCAGTTGATGACGGGGAAGTACAACAACCGTAACTGGCTGTACTTCGGAATTCTCGATCCCAAAGAGAAAACGTTCGGTCACGCGATGCAGAAAGCCGGCTACGACACCTGCATGTCCGGGAAGTGGCAGCTTCAAAGTTATGACCCTCCCGACTATCCGGGAGCGAGCAAACGACGTGGCACTGGGATGCGGGTTGAGAACACGGGTTTCACACGCTCCTGCACCTGGCATGTTGGTCACACTGAAGACAAAGGCTCGCGGTATGCCGATCCGCGTGTCTATCGTGATGGGAAACTGCTTGATTTCAAGGGGAAGTACGGGCCGGACATTTTTGTGAATTACATCAACGAGTATCTTGAAGAAAAGAAGGACTCGGAGAAGCCGTTCTTCATTTACTATCCGATGGCGCTGCCGCACTGGCCGATGGTTCCGACTCC
Organism: Planctomicrobium sp.; assembly: GCA_030626405.1. Classification (GTDB taxonomy): domain Bacteria; phylum Planctomycetota; class Planctomycetia; order Planctomycetales; family Planctomycetaceae; genus Thalassoglobus. The sequence continues at coordinate 12,347 of DAOUPA010000132.1, read as the reverse complement.
GGACAGCAAAGATTGGTCAATCGAATCTCTGCGGTTCGAAGAAAGTACAGAATACTTTGCCGACATGGTCGAGTATATGGACAAGTGTGTCGGTCGAGTCGTCCAGAAAGTCGACTCCCTCGGCTTGGGAGAAGAGACTCTGATTCTCTTTTACAGCGACAACGGAACTCACCTGAAGATCACATCACAAACCAAGAATGGACCGGTAAAAGGTGGGAAAGGACTGACAACCGCCGCTGGAACGCACGTTCCGTTCATCGCACGCTGGACGGGGGAGATCAAACATGGGATCAATCGAGATTTGATCGACTCGACCGACTTCTTCCCGACTCTCGTGGAAGCTGCCGGGGCAACTGTTCCAGACAATGCCGGACTCGACGGCATCAGTTTCTATCCGATTCTGATTGGTAAAAAACGACCGAAACAACGGCGAATTATTTTCAGCCATTACGATCCTCGCCCTGGCTGGGATAAAGATCAATTCACTAAGATTCGCTTCGCCAGAAACAAGAGATACAAACTGTACGGCGATGGTCGAATGTTCGACCTGCGGGAAGATCGGCTCGAAGCCGCTTCGCTAGTCTCCTCACGGGATACCGCACAGCTCCAACAAGTTCGAAAACGCCTTCGAAGAGTTCTGGATGAGATGCCAAATCCCGAGGCGCCACCGCGTGATTGAAGTGGCATTCAGACTCATACTGCCAAAACATTTAGTTGATACAAACACCGAAATTCCGGAGAATTCAATGCCGCGTCAATTTCTAATCATCATTGGACTGATTTGTGCCATTTCCCCCTCGATTGTTCAAGCAGCAGGAGAAGAGCAACGCCCTAATATCGTGATTGTTTTGTGTGACGATCTGGGGTATGGCGACATTGGTTGCTACGGGCATGATCTCATTAAGACGCCGAACATTGATCACTTCGCAAAACAAGGGCTGCGTTTGACGGACTGTTACGCAGCCGCCCCGAACTGTTCGCCAGCGCGCACCGGACTGATGACCGGTCGCACGCCGTACCGAGTTGGTGTCTACAACTGGATTCCTTTTCTTTCGCCGATGCACGTTCGCAAAAATGAAATCACCATTGCGCAGCTCATGAAAAATACTGACTACGACACTTGTCAGGTTGGCAAATGGCACTTGAATGGTTGGTTCAATTTGCCTTACCAACCGCAGCCGAATGACCTGGGCTTCGACCATTGGTTTGAAACTCAAAACAATGCACTACCGAACCATCGCAATCCTTATAACTTTGTCCGCAACGGAATTCCTGTTGGACCGCAGGAAGGGTATGCCTCACACCTTGTGGTCGATGAAGCGGTCCGCTGGCTGGAGGCTCGCACAGATGATGACCCATTCTTCATGTATGTCTGCTTCCATGAACCTCACGAACCGATTGCGACCGACCCTGAATATGCGTCGACATACGGGAATGGTGAAGAGCCAAGCTTGGAAGCTCATCACGGGAACATCACACAAATGGACGCCGCTTTCGGTCGCTTGATGAAGAAGTTCGATGCGATGAACATCACCGACAACACTCTCGTGATTTTCACCAGCGACAACGGTCCAGCCCTCACGCGGTGGCACCCGCACGGTTCGACCGACGGACTGCGGATGCACAAAGGTCACCTCTACGAAGGAGGCGTTCGTGTCCCAGGCATCATACGCTGGCCGGGGCATGTGAAGCCTGGAACTGAAAGCGCCGTGCCAGTCGGTTCTGTCGATCTCCTGCCAACTTTGTGCGAAGTCGCAGGGACTGAAATTCCGACTGATCGAATTCTTGATGGCACAAGTATTTTACCACTACTGAATGGAAAAACATTCCAGCGTAAGAAGCCACTCTACTGGCAGTTCAATTATGCTCGGTCAGAACCTCGCGTCACCATTCGTGATGGCGACTGGAAACTGGTCTCGCAACTCGACATCAATGATCAAGGGAATTTAACCGACATCACGGATCAACAGATGCAGCAACTGAAGTCCGCGAAACTGCAAAATTTCGAGTTGTACAATCTCAAAAAAGACCGTAACGAAACGACAGAACTGAGCGAGACGCATCCCGAACAACTCAAAAACATGGTCGCTGCCATGACAACGATGTATGAGGAAGTTCAAGCAGAAGGCCCGGTCTGGCCCGCCTGGACTTGGCCTCGCCATGAAGGCAAACGCATCATCTGGCCGAAATACAATCGGAACTGAGCATACAAGTCCAATGTGTGACAAAACCGCACAGGTGGACCAAGTGTTACGCATCGATTTTGTTCTTTAGCGCTTTGGCAGTGGTCAATTATTGAGCTATACTTAGCGCTATGAGCACTCCAAAACGATCAAAATCTGTCAAGAAATCTGGACCAACAAAAGCGGCACGAAAGCCCACCAAGAAGGCGTCGCGCACGAAGTCCAAGGCTGCAAGTTCCAAGGCGAACGGGAAACCACGACTCGTCAGCAGTGGCGATATTGCGCCTTCGAAAACAAAATCAGGGATTCAGAGATTCGAAGTTGCCGAGTCAATCGAAGCGGCACAGGAGGCGAAGGTCAACGCGGTCAAGGATGTTGTCTCCAGCATTCCTCCTTATGACGTTGGGACTCTTTCAAAAGTCCTGGAAGCAATCATGGAGGGAACATCTTCCGATGATGCTGAAGTTCTAAGAAACGCTTTGCTTCGTCAGCCTGGTCCAGCGAAGATGTCACCGGGAACCAAATCAGACGATGTCCTTTCTTCGAAATGGCGAGAAGGAGGATACCCTTACAAGAACTTGATGACCCGTAAGAATTATGAAAAGGAGAAGTACCAGCTTCAAGTCGAATTGCTCAAGCTTCAAGCCTGGGTGAAGAATCATAAACAGAAAGTCGTTCTTCTCTTTGAAGGACGTGATGCTGCCGGCAAGGGAGGCGCCATCAAACGATTCATGGAACACCTGAATCCTCGTGGTGCTCGTGTGGTTGCTCTGGAAAAGCCAACAGATGCCGAACAGGGACAGTGGTATTTCCAACGCTACGTTCAGCACTTGCCGACCGCCGGAGAGATCGTGCTGCTCGACCGGTCGTGGTACAACCGCGCCGGTGTCGAACGAGTCATGGGTTTCTGTGATACAGACGAGTACAACGAGTTCATGCGGCAAGCGCCAGAGTTTGAACGCAATCTCACTCGCAGCGGCATCCACCTGATCAAGTTTTGGTTTTCAGTCAGTCGGAAGGAACAACGTCGGCGATTCAAGAATCGTGAATCTCATCCACTCAAGCAGTGGAAGCTTTCCCCGATCGATTTAGCATCGCTTGATAAATGGGACGAGTACACGAAAGCCAAAGAAGCGATGTTTTTCTATACCGACACAGCGGACGCACCTTGGACCGTGGTGAAGTCCGATTGTAAGAAGCGTGCACGGCTCAACTCGATGCGATACATACTTCACAAACTCCCGTACACAGATAAAAAAATGGAAAGTATCGGGATGATCGACCCTCTACTCGTCGGTCGGGCACACGTGGTTTACGAGCGCGGCGAAAATGTGATCCCGATTTTGTAAGGGCTTCCTGCTCGCCATGCCCATTTGTCTGAATTCGAAGTGTTCTACCCTTCTTTGACCTGGTGAGAGAGTCATGTTTCAGGCATCTCTCTCTTTGGCTCAAAAAGCTGTCTGTGTGGAAATTCTGAAAACGGTACGGCCCCGAAGTTGCCTTTTCCTTGGCCTCGGAGAACAATACTTGCTCACACAAGAAAACTGGTCTCACTCTGCCATTTGAATCCGGCAGTCTTACTTCAATCGAATCACATGGCTCAGATGGATTACTATCAGGTTTTAGGAGTTTCTCGCACAGCTTCCAAGGAGGAAATCCGCAAATCCTTCAAGAAAATAGCCAGGGAAAACCATCCTGACGCCAAACCTGACGATGCCGCTGCTTCGGAGATATTCAAACAAGCTGCCGAAGCATACGACGTTCTGGGCGATGAAGACAAACGCAAGAAGTACGATCAGTACGGAGAAAACTGGAAGCATGTCCCAGAAGGAGGTGGATTTCCGGGTGGTGGTGGCAGTCCGTTTCGCAGTGGGGGACCGGTCGACATCGACTTGCGCGATCTTTTCGGGGGTGGTGGAGCTGTTGATTTACAAGATCTCTTCGGAGGAATGTTTGGAGGAGGCGGTGGCGGAGCCGGACCTCGTTCACAACCGCAGCCGCGGCGTGGGCAAGATGTCAAAACTGTGATTATGGTTTCACTCGATCTGGCAGCCCGAGGAGGAGAGTATGACATTTCGCTTTCGCAAGGCGGGAATATTCAACGATTGACTGCCAAAATTCCTGCCGGAATTGAATCTGGAAAATCGATTCGACTGGCAGGGCAAGGTCAGCCAGGAATGAATGGCGGCCCAGCAGGCGATGTACTCGTCACCGTCAATGTCGCACCTCACCCATACTTCCGCCGCGAGAGAGACACGCTTGTCGTTGAAGTTCCTGTCACCGTTTCTGAAGCGGTGTTGGGAGCAAAAATTGATGTCCCGACACTTGAAGAGGGCGTCGTCACCATGTCGCTTCCTCCAGGTACTGCATCAGGGGCGAAGCTACGGCTGAAGGCGAAAGGCTTTCGAAATCTCAAAACGCAGGCCATCGGCGACCAGCATGTCGTGATTAAAATTCAGCCCCCCAAAGAAATCGATGATCGCTCGAAGGAGTTGATGGAAGAATTCGCAACACTGAATTCGGGAACACCGCGCGACGGACTGTGGACTTAAACTTTCGTTTACCGTTCATTTCAAATGAACGGTAAACTTACGAGGGCTTGTGTTCACTCGATAGTTCAACAGAAACTCATCAATCACCGTTTTATCTGAAAGCGTGATCGTCTTCCGTTCGCCGGTCATTCGATTCGGAGTGAGGCCGACTTCAATTGAAATCTCCTCGCTAGAGACGTGTGCATCTAGTAGAGCACTGGCGAGGGCGAGTCGATATCGCAACTGCGGATAGATCGGACAGTGCCGTGTTTGAAACGCCCAGCGGTCAAGGAGGATCGGAACGCGATCTTCGAACGGTGCAGGTTGACCGCATAGGTTTTGTAAGTCTTTCGGGAACTGCTCAACTGCGTTCTGGTCGACCAGAACGCGAACTCTCTCTGGACGAGGTGAATAGACCGCCCAAGCTGGCCAGTGATCGTACCAGCCCCAGTTTTCAAACATTGGCAGCACAAGCATCAAACCGGTCAAAGCATACGCCCAGCGATTCGTCACGCGAAGTTCGACAGGTTCCACCATCGATGGTGTTGTGTTCCAGAATAAAAACACGTTCTGGAAAATAAAATAGACATTCCAAAGCAGGACACCTTTCTCATGGTCAAGTCCCAGCGGCCCTAAAGTGATGAGCAGTGTGATGTGCATCAAGCAAGATAAAATCACTCCCAGTCGACGAAACCGATGGCTCAATAAGAGCATGGCAGTGAAGAGTTCGCCAATGGGAAATAACGATACGATCAGTTGCCGAGTATTTTCGGACCAAAATTCATTTTCGATTGCAAACGGCTTCAAGAGGCCATCGAGCAAAAATTGCCCGTGGCCTGTCAGAAATGCAGAGTCGAATTTAGAGATGGCGGAGTAAGCGTAAATACTGATGACTATCCATCGGCAACACCTGAGCCCAACACGGTCGGGCGAAATCGCCAGCACGCCTGCAACGAGAAGAAACTGAAGCGCCCAAGGTTGTAATCGATGTTGGTCAAACAAAACGAGCATTGACAAACAGGCGAAGTAGGACGCCTGGGCATACCACCGGCGGCGGGATTGATTTCGCTCCACGACTAACAGCAACGAAGAAAGCCCTAGACCCCCAAGAAGAACAAGATCGACCCACGAAGGAACAGCACAAAGCACGCTGAGCCAGGGGATCTGCGGATTGGCTGGCGAGGCGGGTAAGAACCACATTTCCCAGGTCGAAGCCAGCAAGAAAAAAGTGAACAGGCCGAACAACCGTTGAATTACAGCAATTAGAGTTGAATTCTCAGTCATTGGCACACATCTGTTTTTCTTTCACCATTAATTTTCAGAAGAGAATCCTACCATGTCACGAATCCATCGAGGTATAATCGACGGGTAGTTTCAAATTGGAGAATCTGATGTCGGTGAATATGTTCAAGTCGCTTCTAGCGGCTGTGCTTCTGCTGGTCTTTTCGAACGCGGCCGATGCGGGACCGCCTCGCAGGGCAGGGCGAGCCTATCCTCTCGTGTATGGATCAACCGGTCGCCCCTATGGTCCGACCCAATCGCACTATCAATATCAACTTCGCTACGGGCGACCATGGCACGGAGCAGGGCGTTCCGTCCATCGTAGCTACTACGCTGGTAGATCTCACCTCGGCCCCGCGTACATCCCCGCTTACAGTTCTCTGGGATCTTTTCATTACTATGGTCTCACAACACCAATTTATGCGACCCCGAACGTGATCTATACGGGTTCCGTCTACCCGCAGTTTGGATACTATGGTGCCTTTGGGCTCATCCCTGGAGTGCCTGTAATCAACCATGTGCCATACCAAAATGGCGCGATCGGTCCAACGATGATTGGTAGAGGATTTCAACCTGACCCGTTTCTTCTGCCAAACGATCCTCCGGTAAATAATATTCTGCCGAATAATGAACAGAACAAGTTCATTGAACCGACACCCATTGTAGAAGAGTCGACACCGCTTCAGCGAGAACGTGCTTTAAGATTGCGAGTACTCGGTGACGAGGCGTTTGCTAAAATTGACTACAGAGAAGCAGGTGAACGTTACCGCGAAGCGATGAAAGCCACACCAGATTTGGCGGACCCACGTTATCGCCTGGCGATTTCGCTCGCAGCAAGGGCGCGGTTTGAAGAGGCTGTCGAGCAGCTGAAAATTGCGACCGAACTCGATATCGATTGGCCATCAAGTGGTGTCACACTCGACCAAATGTACGGACTCCAGGATCCGAACGACTGGATGAAACGAGACGAGAAAAATCGCATCAAAACTCGCATTGCTGAATGGACCAATCGCGACGTTCGCGATCCAAATCGATTGTTCCTCTTGTCTGTTGTCATGATGCTCGACGGTGACGTGCGTGCCAAGGAACTCTTGGAAACAGCAGTCCGCATCAATGGTGTCGAGCGACACCTCATCGCGTTTCTTTCTCCGCTCATGTCTGATCCCATCACTGTGCAGGATGCCAATCAGCGAAAACGGATTGAGCCCATGGTGATTGAGCCTGGACAAAACAAAGCGGGGTTTGTTCCACCAGCGCCTGAGCGGATTCAGAACCGTGGAGAAATCACGGGAGCAGAAAGAGACCGCCGGGTCTTCGAAAAATCACAAGACCCGATTCCTCCTCTTCCGGAGTTGTTGAAAACTTCTTCACCACCGAAGCCACTTCCTCCGGAACCCAACCCGCCAACGCAAAATCCAACGCAACCAGATTCATCTGAAATAGAAGCTGAGCCGAGTGGTCCCGTGCTCCCTCCTTTGCCTTGAAAACGAACTCTTCATTTTTTAAGCATTTGGTTTCGAGGCAATGGCAACATACTTTAGACGACGGAGTAAGATTCATCTCCCGATTACGTTGAGCGTCAGTTTAATGGTGCTCAATGTGACGCTGATGATTTGCTGGATTATCATGTTTTCTCAGCAATCACTTTGGGGAGCGCTCGCGATTGGGGTCTTCGCATTTACGTTAATTCTGGCAGGGCTTTCTGCCTGGCTGGTTCTCACACTCAAAGAAATTGGTCTGAATCATCGGCAAGCGAATTTTGTTGACAGTGTCACTCACGAACTGAAGTCTCCGATTGCGGCGCTGCAACTTTATCTTGAAACCTTGCGAATGCGTGACCTGACTGATGAGAAACGTGAAGAGTTTCACGGAATTATGGCGAGTGAACTTCGTCGGCTGGACAGCTTGATCAGTCAGCTTTTAGAAGTCGGTCGTCTCGATGCGTTAGGGGACAATGAAGAGCCTGTCGAAATCGAAGTCGGACCGCTGCTTTTGCAATACGCAGAAACCGCCTGCCTGAATTGGAATGTGAAACTGGATGATGTTTTTACATTTAAAATTCAACCCGTTGTGATCCAAGCTAAAAAACTAGTTCTTGATCTCGTCTTCTCGAACCTCATCGATAATGCAGTGAAATACAGCGGTGATCCCCCTCAAGTACTGGTTGTCGTCAAATCGCACGGTCGCAGTCGAATCAAAATTCAGATCACAAACAACGGAACCGGAATTTCGCCTGATGACCGCAAACAGGTCTTTCAAATTTTCTATCGTGGCGGAAGCGAACTCGAACGCCGACGAAAAGGGACTGGCCTCGGACTGTATATTGTCAACACGCTCGTCAAGAAATCGAGCGGTCGAATTCAAATCAAGGATCACCTGAACGGGGAGTCAGGTTGTACATTCGAGATCGAATTCCCGAACCGTGTTTCTCCACCACCAGGATGAGAAATGAATTTCGTTTCAAACTCAGGAAGATATCAATGATGCGTCTCACCACAATCTGTCTCATTGTTTTGCTCTCAGGTTTTCAAACGGCTTGTGCTGATGAACCGATGAAAGTCCATTGGGAAAAGGACTGGCTGACGATTTCTGGTGATCAAATCCCAGGCAAAGAAATTCGAATTCACTATCTAGAAGCCTACTGCCGCGCCGGGTCGACAGATGCCGACTGGGTGAAGCATACGCGAATGCAACATGAAACGAAGTTGCTGGAAACCAATGACGCTGGCACGATGCTGCGATTGCAATGTCAAGTGAACGATGGCTTGATCGTCGAGCACACGATTACCTCGACGCATGACGAAATTCGATTTCACCTGACTGCAACAAATTCGACGAATAAACGGTCCGAAGCCGTTTGGGCTCAACCGTGCGTTCGACTTGCCGATTTCACCGGCGCCACACAGAAGACTTACCTCAAACAGTCGTTCATTTTCCTCGATGGACAACTCGCAACCTTGCCAACACGAAACTGGGCCACCAAAGCACGTTATGTTCCTGGTCAAGTTTGGGCACCGAAAAACGTTGATCGAAACGATGTGAATCCACGACCTCTGAGCGATTTGGTTCCCAGCAACGGATTGATCGGATGCTTCTCGGCAGACCAATCGAAAATCTTTGCAACAGCCTATGAACCATATCAGGAATTATTTCAGGGAGTCGCTGTCTGCCTGCACTCCGACTTCCGACTCGGTGGGTTGCAACCGGGCGAGACAAAAGAGATTCGAGGGAAAATCTATATTGTGCCCAACGATGCCAAAAAATTGGTGAAACGTTACGAGAAAGACTTCCCAGAACATGCGAAGTGAGAACATCGAACTCTGGTGGAAGTTTCGAGGTGCATCTCGATATGGGACGAGATGCACACGAAATTTCTGTGTTCTCCGGAGGCTTTGTGGGTCGGGAAAGGTGCCTTTTCAGGAAACGGGGCCAACTCAAGTTGAGTCAGGCATTATTGAGTAATGCTTTAATTAAAGAAGACCGACTCGGCAGTTTTGCGAAGAATCCAGTCTTTGTCGGTCTCGCTCAGGAAGTCGATTCGATCCTGAATCAAGGCGATTGAATCCCCATAGGTGTTCGGTTCGGTCAACTGGTATGGACAGTCGCTGGCCCACATCAATCGTTCAGGCCCGTACGCTTCGTAGAGTTCCTTGATCATCGGGGTGAGTTCGTCGTGCGGTGGCTTCTTGTTTCCAAGTGCGTAGTACGCGGAAACTTTTACGTGAGCTTTTGCATGCTTTGCGAGCTTGAGTAAGTTGTCCAGATCCTTTCGGTGAATTTTCCCATCAATACCAATTCGGGCAAAGTGATCCACGACAACTGTTGTCTCGGGATACTTCTTGCACATGAAGTCAACCTCCGGGAGGTCCTCCGGATTGATGAGCGGACAAAGCGCGACGCCAATCTCAGCCCCACGTTTCCACATTGCGTTCATGCCGTCGCTTTCTCGCCACCGGTCAGTTCCACCATCCCCAGGCACAATTCGCAGACCACGTATTCCTTTCTTACGGAGTCGATTCATCTTACGGACCGGATTCTTTCCGCCAGCATTCACACGTGCGACACCAGAATATTTTTTCGGTTCCTTTTGGATCGTGTCACTGATGTAAGAGTTATCCATCCCATGGAAAATGTTGTGCTGGATCAGGACGACTTTCGTGACTCCAAGGGGAGCGGCGATTGCCATCAATTCAGACGGTGTGAATGAACGAGGCTCCAGATCCTCGACCGTTTGACCTTTTTGCAGCGGATATTTTTCGATATCGGTTGTCCAGATGTGCGAGTGGGCATCAACGATTTCACGCTTCTTTTCTTTTTGTTCGGCACCTGTCAACTGAGTGACTCCCGTTGCTAGAGAAACTGCGACCGCACTCGATTGCAAAAAACGCCGCCTCGTCAGCCCAGAGGCCGATTCGCCATCGATATCTGAATGTGTGGGACGAACAAGCATCATGAATCTCCTGAACGATTACGTTTTTGATTTCAACATCTCCAAGACATGATCATAAGCAAGCTGATCACTTGCAAGCAAAGGAGTCGTTCAATTCACAAACAATGTGAGTGATAGTCTGGCGTCGTCTCTTTGTTCTTCAACCATTTTACTTTACCTTAGCGGGTGTTACAGAGACTCGGAATTGTTGTGTGCGAATGACCAGAAGAAAAATAAATCGCTTTCATCAGAAATGACTAACGGAAATCAAAGCTGAAGAACGCCAGCCGTTTTCTACCAGGGATCAATGGAAAAAGACTCAATGAATATCAATTTGAAAATATTTGGAACGGCCTTCCTCTTGACGTTGCTGCATCTACAGGTTCGCGAAGTCTCTGCGCAGCCAGCAGCGGCTCAACAGAATCGAGTCCAGTTCGATGATCCAAATCCACAGCGTTACATGCTCCAGGCTCGGGCGAGTAAACTTGATTCGCGGACGAAGGAATATCCTGAAATTAATTTCACTTTTGGGACAGACAAGAAGCCACTCGACCTAGAGAACGCAGCCGTCGACACCCGAGTCGCGTCTCAAGGGAAACTCGTCATCTGGCTCATGGGGTATAACGACAGATTATTCCAGCGCCTCAACAACTACGGACTGCACACGATTCAGGTCAGTTACGCAAACAGGTGGTTCGGCCTGCTTTGTCGTCCTCAACCGAAAGACGCACATGCCCGTGGGAGCATCCGGCTGGAAGCTGCGACCGGTGAAGATTTTAGTGATGAACTGAACCTGGAAACTCCCGATGGCATGAGCGAAAGAGCGTTTCAGTTTGTGAAATGGCTCGCGAAGGAAAACCCGCAAGGAAAGTGGGAACAGTTTCTAACTGCCGATGGTGAAGGTCTGCGCTGGGAGAAAGTGATTATCTCTGGCAGCTCTCATGGATCGACAACAGCAGCCCGATTCGCAAAGCACCAGCGTGTTGATCGTGTCGTCATGTTGTGTGGACCGCGAGATCAAGATCAGGACTGGCAGGGAATACAATCAGCCACTCCTGCGAATCGATTCTTCGGATTCAGCCATGTCCTCGATGGTGGCTGGAGCGGTGACCACTATTGCCGTTCCTGGGAGCTATTGGGAATGCACAAGTTTGGCCCGATCATCAATGTCGATGACCACGCCGCTCCCTATCAAAACAGCCGCCGTCTGATCTCCGCTGCCGATGTCAAAGGTGACACCCGCCGCGCCCACTCATCCGTCTCCCCTGGCGGTGCTTCACCAAAAGACGCAGACGGCAATTTCTTGTTCGAACCTGTCTGGAAATACTTGTATACTCATCCAGTCGATGTCATCGGCAAACCAACCACCGAAGACCCCGGTTGCAAACGAGTGCATCTTGAGTTTTGAAGGATCGTCGAGAGCCTTCGTCACGATTACGATCCTATTCATTCTGGCTTGCGGGGAACGATGTCGACAAGCTTTTGCAAATGTGAGTAGTCTTGGGAGTCGAACTGTTATTAGGGTGAACATCAGGATGGTGAGTGTGATTGTAAAATGTTTGCTATTGCTGGCGTTCGTGCTGCCCAATTTTACTTTTGCAGACGAAGTTTCGTTCGATGAAATCCGTGCTGGATTTCAGAAGAATACGCAATCTCTGGGCGCCTACAGCTTCTTGCTGCAGGTCGTCAATTCAACAACCAAAGACCACTACGATGTCATCAAGAAACGGATCGCAAGAATTGAGTCAGTTCTTGAATCAGTGACGCCGGAGAATCGTGCTCTTGTGGAAAAGATGCTTCGCAGATGGAAAAGTGAACTGCGTGTGCAGGCTAAGGGAGTTGGCATTCGAAGAACAAAGACCGTAGCAATCGCCATGGGGCCTCATTCTTTTCAGGCAATCATCCCGAATTCACGGTTGAATG
>DAOUPA010000100.1 GCA_030626405.1 Planctomicrobium sp. | reverse complement strand
GCTTCATCTTGGCGAACGTATCCTTGTTCATCATTTTGATAGATTCGGGAGTCGCCGGGTTGTGCATTGAAACGTAATCAGCATTGGTGAGTAACTCGTCAAGCTCCACGAGTTCGATTCCCAATTGGTCGACAAAGTCCATGTTCGGGTACGGGTCGCAGGCAATCACTTTCATTCCCAAACCGACAGCCCTCGTCGCCACAGCCTGACCGATTCGTCCGAGACCAATGAGACCAATGGTCTGGTCCATCACTCGTGGATAAGCGACGCGCTTCCAATTTCCAGCACGCACGCGCTGGTCTTGTTCTGGAAAGCCTCGTGATACTCCCATCAACAATGCAATTGTGTGTTCCGCGACGGAATGGTGATTGACACCGGGAGTGGTCGCCACGACGATTCCAAGTTCGTCACAAGTTTCGAGGTCGACAGCATCGAAACCAACGCCTGTGCGGGCAATGACTCTTAAGTCCGGGAGATTCTTGAGGACGTCTTTGGTGTATGGTTCAGAACCAGCCACGACAGCGCAACATCCTTGAAGGTCTCCAGCCAGAGCGGAAGCGTCCCAGTAATCGAGCGAACGCGTCCCAGGCAAGACGACAAACCCAGCATCTGAGAGAAGCTGAAAGTGGGGGCCTTCATCCGAGTTCAAAGCACAACACTTCACTTTCATTTCCACTTGAGCAACTCCACTAGATAATAAAGAAATTGGGTATCAGTTTTACTTCACGGACACTGTAAGCGAATTAAGGATCGATTTCCACATCTTGAGCATGAGACTTTTTGTTGCAGTTGATTCAATTTCAGCTGATGGGCTTATTTGAGATCATACTCTTTGATTTTCCGATAGAGGGTCCGTTCGCCGATGCCGAGCATGACTGCTGTTTCTTCTCGCTTACCGCCGGTCAGTTCGAGAGCGCGGGCGATATAATACTTTTCGACTTCATCGAGCGACTGCCCGATCAACATGTCGGCGCCGGAGCCTCCAATAAAAGCATCGGAAGCTTCTCCTCGAAATTCGGCAAGATCGGTGGGGAGGTCATCGACGTCGAGTTTGCCATCAGTATCCAAAGCCAGCATTCCTTCGATGACATTCCGCAACTGCCGAATGTTACCAGGCCAGTCAAAGGAGAGTAGCGCCTGCCGCGCTCCGCGCGAGAGACCTTCAACCTCCCTGCCCTGCTTCTTACAAAGTTCCTTCAAGAAATGATCAATGAGGAGTGGAATATCTTCACGGCGATCCCGAAGAGGTGGCAGGTAGATTGTCACAACGCTGAGTCGATAGTAGAGGTCGTCGCGGAAGGTGCCCTTCTCCATTTCACTTTTCAAGTCGGCATTCGTGGCAGCGACCAGACGTACGTTGATCGATTTTTCATCATTCGAACCGAGCCGAGTAATCTTTCGATCTTCGAGAACTCGCAGCAATTTGATTTGTGTTTCGGCGGGCATCTCGCCGACTTCATCCAGAAAGAGAGTCCCACCGTTGGCATATTCGAACTTCCCGATTCGTTTACTCGCTGCTCCGGTAAACGCACCAGACTCATGCCCGAACAATTCACTTTCCAGAATACTCTCTGGCAAGGCGGAGATGTTAAGTGGAACGAACGGCTTACTTTTTCGCTGGCTGTTTTGATGAAGTGCCCGCGCGACGAGTTCCTTCCCAGTCCCGCTTTCGCCCAAGATCAGCACAGTTGTGTCGGTGGGAGCAAGATTCTTGAGTTGTTCGATCACGCGGTGCATCGATGGCGAATTGCCGATGACACCTTCAAAGCCGAATTTTTCGTCCAGACCTTTTGAGAGCGCGATGTTCCGGCGAAGCAGGCGAGTTCGGCTCGAAGCTTTCTCCACTGCTTGACGCAGTTCCTGAATATCAAGAGGCTTGGTCAGATAGGTGTACGCCCCGCCCTGCATTGCGGTGACGACAGAAGGAATTGAGCTATATGCGGTCAGTACGATCACTTCGGCGTCTGGGAGTTCCTCTTTGGCTTTGCGAAGAATTCCCAGACCATCGATTTCATCCATTTTGAGATCGGTAATGATGACATCAAAGTGCTGAGACTCGATGAGTTCGGCACCTTTGGGACCAGAATTCGCGATCGCGCACTCGTAACTCACCCTTTCGAGGCTTTCAGCGACAGCCTGAGCGTGGGCCTCATCATCGTCGACAATGAGGACGCTAATGGCGATTCTAGACGCGTCCGACTGCTGATTACTCACAATTTATTCCCACACAGAAACTCGAAGCGGTTCTGAATCCGGAGTGTTTCGCAGGTTCAGAACAGGGTTTCGATCAACATCAGCGATATTGACAGGCGAGCATTGAACTGTAAAGCCGCCGTAATGGCAGTTTCTCAACTTCCTAGATTCCGAAAGAGGACCATGGCCTCACATTCAAAACAATCCGAGATGTCAAGTGGTAGAAAACGTGATATTGAGCCGTGTAAAGGAAATCGTGTACATTCTCGCCTCAACTTGTACACCGCGTAGTGCCTCTTCAAGCTTTGTTCCAGAGACGACGAACACAACTTAGAGACACCAAAAACAACAGCAAAGGAATGCTTTATGCCGATTCTGGAATGCCGCGATCTGGTGAAGGTGTACCCGAACGGATTTCGAGCGGTCGATGGGGTCAGTTTTGAGGTTGAGCCTGGCGAAATTGTTGGACTTCTGGGGCCGAATGGAGCTGGTAAATCGACGACTTTCCGAATGACCTGTGGCCTGACCGCACCGACGAAAGGAACTGTGTTCCTAAACGGTGAAGACGTCAGCGACTGGCCGATGTACAAGCGAGCGCGTCATGGAATGGGCTATCTGCCGCAGGACCAAAGCATCTTCACCAAACTCACGGTTGAGCAAAACTTAGTCGCAATTTTGGAGTACATGCCGCTTTCGAGGCGCGAACTGAGGGCGCGAGTGGATGAGTTGATTTCCGAGTTCGGACTCACCAAGAAACGGAAGCAAATTTCCTCAACGCTTTCTGGAGGAGAACGACGCCGGCTCGAAATTGCCCGCTGTCTCGCAAGTCGACCGAAGATCATTCTCCTCGATGAACCCTTCACCGGAATCGATCCGACGACCATCAACGATATTCAAGATACGATTGGCGCGCTTCAAGACTCGGGCATTTCGATTTTAATGACGGACCATCGCGAGCGAGAAACTTTGACGATCACGGATCGTTGCAACATTATCGTCGACGGGCGTGTTCTCGTCAGTGGAGATATCGATGGGATATTCCATAGCGAAGAAGCTCAAATACGATACTTCGGGCATCGCTTCGACCCAGAATCCATTAAAGACGAACGTCGCCGCTTCAGAAGCGTACATTCATCCAAAATGATCATTCCTGGACCACACAAAATTCAAGCAAGGTCCGATCAGTCGGTAGCGACGCAAAACACGAAAAGCCCGGATGCCTCCGAATGGCTGTAGTAAATTTGCCCTGAAACAGGCAAAGAAGTTCCCGTACATTTGAATTGTACAGCGAAGCCGCACACGCAAAGACAAAACAGATCAGTTCGAAGCCAAGGCGAGAGTCCAGTCGGACCTCTTGGGATCGACCTTGCTCGAAATCGAAAGCGGGCTCGATTCAGTCGTTTGCAGAACCGGTGGAACGACAGTCTCTGATTCGACTTGGGCGCGAAGGCGGTCAATGTGTTGTCTGCAAGAAGCACAGTGAGCGAGATGCTCTTCGATGCGACCGTTGACTAAGGCATCTAGATGTCCAGCGACAAAATCTTCGGCGCGCTCAATAACATCTGAGCAAACAAAACTACCAGAGTGAGTTCCGTCTGCACCAGATTGATTCGGTAGTGACCAAATTGTGATTGCGAACAGCAAGACAAACGCCACTCCGACTGAGGCAACCTGAGTCAACTCTCGGTTGCGGCGGGACCGCTTCAACAATTTGACTATTCCCTGAATCTCACCGGGACTGCAATCATCCCAGGGCTCATTGTCAGACAAGTTTTCTTGGTTGCTATTTGGCATTTTGGACATCATTGGGACAGTTCCTCGCATCGTTTACGAAGGTCATCTTGGCTTGAGACCGCCCTCATCTAGGGAGAGTATCGAACGATTCGGCGCTTCAAACTGTGAACCAACCCACATTTCTCTGAATTGACTGATAAAACAGGAATATGAGACTCGTTTCACGAAGTAAACCGCTCTTGTTGAATAAAATGTTCAGATATTTTTGGTAGTGAAGTGGCTGTGAAAAAACTTAAACTCCGTATCGGGCGGGGCGTTTGTTTCTGTTGAGGAATGGGCTTTCATCCGGGACATTGGGGGCTGGTATGTCGATACTTCGTGCCAAGCGATCAATTTGAGTGAGAATGATCTGTCGTCGCTGAATGACGACGCTCCCTTCGCTCTGAAGTTCTCCCAGAACGACCGTAACAGTTTCGCGCGTACTCCCGATAATACTGGCAAGTTCCTGGTGAGAGAGCTTAATTCCCAATCGAACCCCTTCCGGAGTTCGCGTTCCGTATTGGTCGGCAAGCTCCAAAAGTAAATGGACGAGTCGTTCACGGTTTGAGCGAAAGAGTAGCGATTTCAACCGTCGTTCCACTCTTCGGCGTCGAAATCCCATCAATTTCGTGACTCCCATCGCCACTTTGACTTCTTCTTCCATGAGTTGTTGCACAGCATCTTTGGGGATTTTGATGAGTTTTGCAGCCAACATTGCCTCGGCGAATTCTTCCCGCTTGCCCTCGTCGAAGACGGCAAGCTCCCCGAACATTTCTCCTGGTTCGATGAGCGCTAAAAGTGTTTGCTTGCCGTCTGGAGTAATGTGGTAAAGCTTAATACGACCAGATGTAAGAAGAAAAACCGACTCTCCAGCATCCGCTGGCATGTAGACCATTCCTCCCTTGGGGAAAGTTCGGGTCTGAGAAGCGGCTTCAAGGCGCGCGACCTGCGACTCCGAGAGTTTCTCGAAGAGCGGGCATTTCTTTAGATACCAGAATTTGTCTTCCATGCGGCACTCAATCCTATTCCTGCAACCACAAATCTCATCAATACCTGTCTTCACAGATGAATTTGAAGGCGAATGCGAAACACCGGTGGCTTAAACTAAGAGTACTTTACTGACCAAACCACTTCAATACCTTGTTCCGGTTGAAAGCGTTCTTTCTGGCTTGGTCGCATTATGACGATCACCGCCAGGAAGACCTTACCTTCAAATTCACCTAGAATGTCAAAAAACGAGCATTTCCGATCAATGCTGCCAGGGAATCCGATAGACGCATCGCTTCAGAATCTATTCTTCAGATGCTATTTTCGATCCATACTTTTGATAACTTCCATGAAAACACCTTTGTATTCGTCAAATCGATAATCAGGGCATTTGCAGATGATCGTGTACTGATGTGTCGAACCAGGCAACGTCAGGCGGTAGGCTTTGATCTTACTGAAACCATCTTTCCCAGTGAATTCGGAGAGCCAACCTTCACCGTACGGGACTCTGAATTCCTTCCCGGGAAGTTCTTCGAAGTCTTTGTACTCGATTGAGTATTTCGTTTCCGCCATGACTTCATGCACCGACTTCGCTGGTGGTTCTTCTTCAATTTCCTCGCCTGGAATGATCTGCCCTCCCCCTCCTGCGGACGCCATCATACTAAATGATGCCCCTTTTTCACTGTGGACGACTGAGATATTGCCTGTCCCATCGTTAAAGCTTGCACGGGCTGGTCGTCCCCCACTCCCTCCACCAGATGTAATTTTCCACCCCTCAGGATGTTTGATTTTGAACATCCCGAGTTCGTGCTCGAATGATGTGTAGGTGACTTTGATCGGTTCTTTTGGACCACCCATTTCTGGCAAAGCGTTGAATGCAAAATACCCGCCAACCCCGATGAGCAACACGGCGACAACGCCACCCCCAATGTAGAGACCTGTTTTTGACGGCTGCTTCTTTTTGCCAGCAGATGACTTGCGATTCTTCTTCTCTCCACCATCCTTCTTACGGCGAGGAGGAAGCTCTCCCGGTGTGAAATCGTCCTCCAACCCGAAATCCATGGAGAATTCATCTCCTGCATCGCGAACTGGCTTTGATTTCTTCTTTGCCGACTTTGCAGGAACCTTGACCGGTTTCCCACACTCCTTACATTTCATTTTTTTTCCGGCAGCCGCATCCGGCACCTTGTACGCTTTCCCACAAGAACATTTGAAAGCGATGGGCATGTCAGAGTCCTGTCTGGTTGATTCAAATTGAGAGAAGTTGGTAATTGGAAGACCAGATCACGAAGATGCCTTCGCTGATCTGCCTCACTCTATAAAAATTCGCTACCGCAAGCAAAACAGTTGGATGGTTCAAATTCACCAATACCAAGTTTCCGACATCAATTCTTGCTGATTCGAAGCATCATCCGCAAGTCAGCGTTTTGGTTCGCAGGTGACTTTCCTAGAATCGCGACTTCGAATGCATTTCCCTGGAAGGCCCCCCATGTCCGCGACATCTGAGACAAACGAAAACGAAGCTGACAAACTGGACTTTATTCGCGACATTGTCGCGAGTGATATTGAAGCGAACACGCATGATGGACGTGTTCAAACACGCTTTCCGCCAGAGCCGAACGGTTATCTACACATTGGTCATGCGAAGTCGATTTGCCTGAACTTTGGAATCGCACAAGAGTTTGGAGGAAAATGTAACCTTCGGTTTGACGATACGAATCCGACCAAGGAGGACACGGAATACGTCGAGTCAATCCAGAATGACGTTCGCTGGCTAGGCTTCGAGTGGGACGAACTGCTCTATACGTCCGATTACTTCGAGCAACTCTACGACTGGGCGTGCGTACTGATCAAGAAAGGTCTCGCATACGTCGACAGCCAACCATTCGAGGATATCCGCGCACAACGGGGAACGGCAACTGAACCGGGCACGGACAGCCCTCACCGGAATCGAACGCCGGAGGAGAATCTTGATCTCTTCGCGCGCATGCGGGCTGGAGAGTTCCAGGATGGAGAACATGTCTTGCGTGCAAAAATTGATATGGCCTCAACGCATCTCATTTTGCGAGATCCGTTAATGTACCGCATCCGTCACGTTGAGCACCACCGGACTGGAAACAGGTGGTGCATCTATCCAATGTACGATTACGCACATGGTCAGAGCGATGCATTCGAGGAGATCACGCATTCGATTTGCACGCTGGAGTTTGACACGCACCGCCCTCTCTATGACTGGTTCATCGAGAAACTCGAAATCTTCCCTTCAAAGCAGTACGAATTCGCCCGGTTGAATCTGACTCATACAGTGATGAGCAAACGCAAGTTGCTGGAATTGGTTGAAGCAGGGTTCGTCACCGGTTGGGACGATCCCCGCATGCCGACGATTTCCGGCCTGCGTCGTCGCGGATATACTCCGGAGGCGATTCGCAATTTTTGCACCGAAATTGGCGTGACCAGATACAACGGTCTCACGGACATCGTTGTTCTGGAAAATGCTTTGCGTGCCGATCTGAATAAACGCGCAGAGCGGAGAATGGCAGTGCTGGACCCGATCAAAGTCGTCATCACAAATTATCCAGAAGGGCAAGTCGAGGAATTGGATGCCGTCAACAATCCTGAAGATGACTCGGCTGGTAACCGCAAAGTTCCATTCGGTCGGGAGCTTTACATCGAGCGCGATGACTTCATGGAAGACCCGCCGAAGAAGTTTTTTCGGCTTGGTCCTGGTCGAGAAGTCCGCCTTCGCTGGGCGTACTTTCTCAAGTGTGAAGACTTCGTCACAGACGAAAGCGGCAAAGTCATTCAGTTGAACTGTACCTACGATCCTGCAACCAAAGGAGGGAACTCTCCTGATGGTCGTAAAGTGAAAGGGACGATCCACTGGGTTCATGCCGGAAGTGCGATCGATGCCGAAGTCAGAATCCTGGATCACCTCCTGAAAATCGGAAACCCTGCCGAGATACCGGAAGGTACTGATTGGAAAGAAGCCCTCAACGAAGATTCACTGAAAGTCCTCACAGGTTGCAAACTGGAGCCGAGCCTGGCGGAGGCAGACTCGTCGCTGCCAGTTCAGTTCGAACGTAAAGGGTACTTCATCCCAGATGCGAAAGATTCGCAGCCGGACGCGTTAGTCTTCAACCAGACAGTCTCGTTACGGGATAGTTGGTTAAAGAAGAAAAAGAAGTAGCCCGCTGGCCGGTACCACCGGCCAGCGGGATCTGATGTGACATTCGACCGGTGGAACCGGTCCTACTCAAATTGTTTATGCGATTTCAGGAAGACATTTTATGCTTCGAGCCTTTCCACTTCTTATGGTCACCATCGTTCTGTCTGGATGCGGTGGGCCGACGCCTGTGATTGAATCGATTGAAGCTTCCGGGGATACGGCAAGCACCGCTCAGCCGATTGTGTTTGGGGAAACGGATTGGCCGTTGTGGCGTGGACAAGATCAAGCTGGCACTCTCGCTAGCGGTTCCGTGCCGACGACTTGGTCGGAAAGCACGAACGTCATTTGGAAATCACCTGTTGCCGGTAGAGGCCATTCATCGCCAATCATTGTGAGCGACCATGTGATCGTGACGACCGCAGACGAGAAAGCTCAAACTCAGTCGGTGGTCGGCTTCAACCGGAACACAGGTCAACAGGCATGGTCAACGGTGATCAACACTAGTGACCTACCGAAGAAGCATCGAAAGAATTCGTTCGCCTCGGCAACTGCGGCGAGCGATGGTCACAACATCTTTGCGGCATTTATCAACAATCAGCGATTGCAAGTCATTGCACTCGACTTCGATGGTCAAGTTGTTTGGGATGTCGATGCTGGTGGTTTCAAATCTGAACATGGCCCTGGATCATCGCCGACGCTGTTCGAGAATTACACCATCGTCTGTGGAGACAGTCGCGGCGTTGGTTTTCTCGCTGCACTGGATCGGGCAACGGGTGAGATCGTCTGGCGAGTGAATCGTGAACCGAGTCGAAGTCATGGAAATTACGCCTCTCCAGTTGTCGCCACACTTGCCGGAAAACCTCAGCTGATCCTCTCCGGCTACAACAAAACTATTAGCTACGACCCGAGGACGGGCGAAGAAATTTGGCGTGTGGATGGCCCGTCAACCGTGATGGCGAATACGGTTGCGTTTTCAGACCCGTACGTTGTTGTCACTGGTGGTTATCCAGAAAAGTCAACCATGTGCATCAAAGCCGATGGCACTGGAGACGTAAGCAACTCCCATATTGTCTGGAGTACCTCGCGCAACAGCGCGTATGTTCCTTCTCCAATCATCGATGGCGAAAACGTTCTTGTGCTCACCGGCGATGGAATCCTGGTCAGTTACGAGTTGAAATCTGGAAAGCGAAATTGGCAAGAACGCATCGGCGGCAACTTCAGTGCCTCACCGATCAAAGTCGGCGAGTACTTTTTCGTTCCGAACGAAAACGGCGAGATGGTCACCTTTAAGGCTGGCAGTGAATTCCAGTCAATTGGCCGAAACCAACTGAGCAGCCCCGGCGGTATGGCATCTCCAGCCGCCTCGGGCAACCATCTCTTCATCCGCACGGATGGTCATCTCTACTGCATCGGTGGTGAAGAGAAAGAAGTTGCTGTCAATACGGAGCAGTAACGGGCAGAAAGCAGGTGTAAAATTGCACTGAAAGAACAAGGCTCACTTCTTCACCGACTCTAACCGTGCTTTCAGTTTGGCTTTAAACTCGGCGATAATGCCTTCCGGATCGTCATCGAAGGCTTGTTTGCAGCCGCTGCAACAGACGTAGTAGGTTTCCCCATTGTAGCTGACAGCTGTTTGACCAGTTCCGCCAGTGACGACACATTCACGACGCCCCCCTCCGGGAAGTGCGAGACGAGTCCCGGCGCGGGTATATCCAACTTCGGCAACTCGAAAGAAAGACTCTCCTCCTGACGATGTTTTTTCATGGAGGACGAGAGTTCGCTTTTCGTTCAATGGCGTAATTGTGAATCGGTATTGAATCTGTTTTTCGTCCGGCTTGCTCACCAAAATCAATTTATCCTTGTCCCAGTCTCCTGTGTAGTCACGGCTCTGTTCGTCTCCAATTTTGAGAGCAAGATGAAAATGATCCTGACGATTCCAGGTAATGAGGCCTTCGTCGACATGCTTGCCTCCCTTGACGAGATACTTGACGGCAGGCTCGTCTCCGCTGAAATCCCAGACGAATTCTCCTGACTCACGCCAAGCACCGCGATTGGAACCTCGACGCACCTGACCGGTCCCACGCCATTCTCCAATGAGAGAATTGAACCGCTCCAATGCCTTGCGGGCAGATTGTCCGCTCGAATTCGTCGCTTCCTCAGAAAAACTGACTCCCAAAGAGACCAACAGAAGAAAGACAACAACCGCACCCCGCCGCTCTTGATTGCTCTGTAAAAATGTCATCTAAAAAAACTCAATTGTCAGGTAAAGAGGAATCATCATTATACTCTCATGTTGAACACCATAAAACCGGAAACGGGTCGATTCATTTCAACTGTTCAGATTCAATTGTAACGATTAGCTGTGTTGTTCGATGTACTCCGATACCAGTCGTCATTCATCCCGAGAATCGTGTTGCAACTGGTCCGAGCGCCAAGCCATGATGACTGCTAACTTCGATCTCAATGTTTTCACGAAGGGGCGTTCGTGCAATCGCGATCCGATTTCTTCCCTCGCTGCTATTTCCAGCAAAAGGAGAACGACGACCTTTCGGGCGCTCAAACATAAGAAGAGTCACACTCATGGCGGCATCAAACAGCGGACAAACGATAGACAGCACGATCAGCTATTTGCTGTTTGGTATGTTTGCCATTGTCTTTTTCATGCTGACAATCTTCGGAATGAGACACATCGAAGCGACGGCGGAACAGTCAAGCAGTCTACAACAATCGACTCAAGAAGCCGGTGTTGAAGAAGTCGACATCAACGGTCTGACTCAATAACCAAGATATCTGGCATAGAGTTGCCGGGCTTCGCTGAGGTCTTCGGTCCCGCTGATGATGGCGCGACCGTTCTGGAAAATCGTGATTTCGTGGTCTGATTCGCTCGGTCTGAAAATCAGCAGGAACGAATTATTCTTCACTTCTCCCATTTGTTCCAGCCTCTCTTGTAACTCATCGAACGGAAGCGCCATCTTTGCTGATGGAGAAATCTGCACGGAATTCCTCCCACACATCACCGTGGTTTGTGAACCACGTTCTCCTTCCAACCAAACACGGTCACCACCCGAACAACAGGGGCACGTTTGTGATTCATTCAGCTTCGAAATGTCTAGTTTCCGAAGCGAGCCATCCCAGACATCAACAATCGTCAACGATTGCGAAATCAATTCTTTCTGGCCAGTCAGCAGCTTGATTGCATCAACGACTTGCAACGAAGCAACGACTTGAATCGCCGAGGCCAAAACGCCAGCGGTGTCGCACGTTTCGGCACTGCCAGGGTCAGGAATCTCCGGCATCAGGCAGCGCAAACAAGGCGTCTCACCAGGGATGATGGTCATGACCTGTCCATGACTGCCCACGCAGCCAGCGTGAATCCAGGGAATACCAGTCTCGACGGCAGCGTCGTTAATGAGGAAGCGAACTTCAAAGTTGTCCGTGCCGTCAATGATGAGGTCAACGTCTTTGATCAACTCGATGATGTTCTCGAAGCTGACATCCGCCAGGACTGGTTCGATTACAATTTCGCTATTGATTGCTTCAAGCTTCGTCGCCGCAGCGACAACTTTCGGCAGTCGCTGCTCGACATCAGATTCATCGTAGAGAACTTGTCTCTGTAAATTTGAGAGGTCCACGAAGTCCCGATCAATCAATCGCACAAACCCGAAGCCAGCCCGGACAATCGTTTGGGCAATCACCGACCCAAGCGCCCCGCACCCAACCAATGCAACACGACTCTGAAGCAGCCGCTGCTGCCCTTCCTCTCCAACACCATCGAAGAGTATCTGTTTTCGGTAACGTTCGATCATTGATTATTTCTATAGAAAAGTGCGATTCAATGACGCACTTTATCAAATTACCCTTGAAGCATCTTCTCAACGGCTTCTCGTCCAGTTGTTCCAACTTCGATGCCCATCTTGGCGGCTTTGGGGGTGGCGCCAACAATCTTTGCGTTGAACAGGTCTTCTGGTTCCAACAGAGGATTCGCTGGCGTTCCTTTGGCGACTGCAATCGCCTGTCCGAATTCCGCAGCCGTTTCCAGATCGTAAATCCCGCAACCAACAATGCCGTTCCTGGTGATAATCGCACAATACTGCCCCCCTTCCCAACGCTGGCTGGTGCCGATGGCAGTGCCGTTCTCAAAGGTCATTTCCCGCCGCGTGCTCATTGGTAGGTCATCGGTCATTTTTTCTTTTCCTGTCGTGTCTGGGCAGTCAATTGGGCTTCTTGAGATCATAGCAGGCAAGTTCATGGTTGGTTCTCAAAAAGAGTTTGCCACCAGAGACGACCGGATGCGCCCAGCGCGGTCCCCAGTTAAAGTTTTCCTCAAACTTCCCTTTCAGTGTGAACCCTTGCGTCGAAGCCTCGATCAACGTCATTGTGCCATCTTGATAACGAAAATAGAGATGACCATCCGCATAGGTAATGGCAGCGGATTCTTTCCCTGGACCGCGTTGTGGCCCCCAGACTGGGTTCCCTGTTTTCAAATCGATGCAGCAAGGAAATCCATTATTATGTCCATGTCCCATGAAGATTTTTCCGTCTATCAGGATCATCCCTCCATGATGGTTTTGCAGTGTCTTGGCTCGTTTGTAGTAGACTTCGCGAGATGACAGCTTTCCACGGTTTTTTCGAATTTCGAGCAAAGCAGACCCGCCATCGCTATAGCCGGTCGAGGCAAAGACATAGTTTCCGGAGATCAGCGGCGTCGGCACATTGGCGGTTGTATTGGCGATTTTGTCGTACCCCCAGAGAAAGCGACCATTCGCAGCGGCGATACCGATCACTCCATGTCCGATCAGTTGGACGTACTGCTTCACTCCGCTTGCGTTTGAGATCACAATCGATGAGTAACCGGCGCCGTCGTTACCACGGCTGGCATTCGGTATTTTCGATTTCCAGATGACACGACCGGTTTCCTTATCGAGTGCAGCCATCATGGCGGTGGGACTTCCTGGAGTACAAATCAATCGGTCTCCATCGATCAATGGAGATTCGCTGTATCCCCACATCGACATCATTTTTCCACCGAAATATTTTTGAAAGTTCGTTCGCCACAATTCACGACCTGATTCAACGTCTGCACAAACAAGATCACCTTCAAAGGAGATTCCATAGACACGGTCACCGTCAACCGTAGGAGTTCCGTTTGGTCCTTTTTCTTTAGTCCCTGATCCCAATTGAGTTTTCCAAACTTGCTGACCGTCGGACTCATTTAAAGCGATCAGGTATTCCACATTATCGATCCGGCCCATTGTGAAGATTTTGCCATTGGCAACGGCAATGCTCGAGAAGCCGGTTCCCAGTCCGTCGGCTTGCCAGATTTTCCGAGGCCCACCCGATGGCCACTCGGTCAGCAAACCAGTCTCCAGTGACTTATTGTCATTTCTGGCCCCTCGCCAGCGCGGCCAATCTTCCGCAGAGACTAAAGAAACTGCACTATGAAACAGGGATAGCAACACCAGCAGACGAAACATACACAAATCCTTATCGCACAAAAACAAATCTCGCGTCAATTCATTGCCCCACAACTCTTATCGAAAATTCAGCAGGCAAGTCCATGCCGGTCAGAACAACTCCGAGAACACACCGAAATGTATTCCATCATCAATTTTGCGGTCAAAGGATTTTTGTTCATCATTCCAATAAAAACGATGTCACGACTGAGTAAAAAACTGGGAGCAGACCTTCAAGCAGTCGAAAGAGTTTCGCTCATACTATTGCTTGTGTGCAGCATGGCAATTTTTGCAGGAGAGTGTCATTTTCTCAACGGCTTTCAAGGCACCGGTGGCGTTCTCCTTGGCGATGTTAGCGAGGACATCGTTGGACGCTTTACGCAGAATCATCGCTGCTTCTTTCCAGTCACCATCCGGGCAGCGATCATCTTGCATCAATGAATAGCTGGATTCGTTCAAGAGTGCGGCGTGTGTCGCGAGTGCTTTCCAGTCGTCTTTGCTGATTGTTTCCTTGCTCAAGCCTTCTTTGAGCGCGACGTATTTCGGCTTCACTAATCCGGACATCATCTGAGAGACCGTCAACGAACGCTTCTTTTTCTTTGCTTCGGCCGAGACACCAGAAGTTGTCACCAATGTGGCAAAGCCACATAGCAATCCAATCGTTAACGCGAGTGTGGTTCGTTTCATGTTGTTTGTTTTGGGCAAGAGGAAAGGGGTTGAGAGGCAAGGGATTCAGGGTTCAGCAGTGTGCTTGATGCATCACGGTTCACTCTACTTCACTGTCATATTGTACTGCAATGTAAATTGATGTTGGTCGCGGTCTTTGACGACACTGGTTTTTTCGCACAGTTTGCTTTTGACCGGATCCCAGGTCTGGACATCGATTCGGTTTTCCTTCGGGAGAAACCGCATTACGCGCAGACCGTTTGTCCCGTAGTCCGAGAGCAACGCGTGAACGGTGTTGCCATGTTTTCCAGTGACCGTTTGGCGCAGAGCTTGTGTGCGGCTTTGGTCGCCGCAACAGATCATGAACAGATTTTTGTGCTTGCTGAAACATTTGTCCCACATCTGCTGAGAGTTGTTCCCGCGCTTCCCGTGGCACTTCTTCCAGAGCATCCGGCCTTTCGGGGCATCGAAGTAATCTCGCGGCACTTTGGGCTTATTGAGCGGACCCAGGTCCATATGTGTAGTCACCATTGCTCGTCGGTCCGAGTGTTTTTTCAAAACAGAGTCGGCCCAGGCAAGGACATCGTCAGGTGCGTTACATTCCAGGTGCAGCACGACGAACTTCATTCCATCCACTTCGAACAACTGCACACTGTTCGCATTGTTCCCTGAAGTTGCCTGATTGCCACTTGGATTCGTGAAGCACCCGGCGTACCAGTCGAACGCTTCAAATCGGGATTGTGGAAACACTTCCTGAAACAGCGAAGAATCACCAGAGCCGCCGACCATGTCGTGGTTTCCAACCGTGATTCCGTACGACACTTTGCCGTGGAGTTTGTCCATACAACGGCGGGCAACTTTCCATTGTTCAGGCGTGTTCTTGTCGACAATATCTCCGACATGGCTGACGAAGACAATTCGCTGTCGCTGAAGATTCGCGGCAATCCAGTCCGTCCACGCATCGAACGTCGGATTCGTCACCGGATCGCGGCTGTCCGGTTCTTTCTTGGTGTCACGACCGGCATAGTGCTGTGTATCAGGGATCACCACGATGCTGAAGGTCCCTTCTGAAGCCGCCGACAATTCATCAGCCTGAGTGTGGTTTCCGCTCAGCACTAATGAAATCGCGGCAACAAGAACAGAAAAAATTGTTGCACGACAGTGAATAAAGATCACGTGGCAGCTTCCTCTTTCAAAAGATTATGTTCAAAGTACCGTATATTGGGGACAGAAAATCGAAAACCAGGAGTGCTTGTCAACCACTCATTGCACCATCGATTCCACTTTGTCTTCTAGTTTCTCACAGCGAAGAGTCTGGTCAAAGCGACTCTGCTTCGCCACTCACTCACAAAGATGTTCTCTTCAATCGCGATGAAGTGGAGCGTCGAGATTTCATTGAGGCACATTCAATTGAGTCAGTCCACAACGCTGAAAACGCTCTCTTCATCCCTTGTGGTTTCTTCAGTATACCGACACAATATACTGACATTGTGTCCACTAACCACAGGGCCTCAATCGAGGCTCTTCGCTGATTTTAATTGAAATAACGCATTTATGCTGGCTAAGTTACTGACCTACTCTATTTTCGGAATCGATGCCCGAGCGGTCGAAGTTGAAGTCGATATTTCACCAGCGTCGATGCCGAAGATTATCCTGGTTGGACTTGCCGAAGCCGCCGTGAAGGAAAGCACACACCGGATTGAACGGGCTCTCGTCAACAGCGGTTATACGCGACCGATTGATCGCATTGTCATCAATCTCTCTCCGGCAGATTTCCCGAAGGAGGCGCCTTCGTTCGACTTGCCGATTGCACTCGGCATGTTGGCAGCGAGCGGGCAAATGGAATCGTCTCGATTCAAGGATTTCGCTGCGGTGGGCGAACTCTCGCTCGATGGTGTCGTTCGTAAAGTGCGCGGAACGCTTTCCTCGGCCTTGCAAGCACGTACCGATGGAAAGAAAGGAATCGTCGTTCCCGTTGAAAATTCGCGTGAAGCCGCCGTCGTAGATGGCATCGATGTCATTCCGGTGGCGTCACTTGCCGAGGCTGTCGGGTTCTTTACGGGAGTTCTTCCGATCGATCCAGTTCCATTCAATTGGGACGATGCAATCGAAGAAGATCGCGGTTACGACTACGACTATTCGGATGTCAAAGGTCAGGAAATGGCAAAGCGAGCGGTCACTGTTGCCGCCGCTGGTCGCCATCACCTGTTAATGATTGGCTCACCTGGAACAGGAAAAACACTTCTCGCCCGTCGATTGGGAACGATCCTGCCGCCTCTCTCTGCAGAAGAGAGCCTCGAAACCACGCGAATCTACAGCGCTGTCGGGCGTATGGAAGAAGGCGAGTCTTTGTTGATGCAGCGCCCGTTTCGCTCGCCGCATCATACGATCAGTCAAGCGGGGTTGGTTGGTGGTGGAAGCATTCCGACGCCGGGGGAAATTAGTCTCGCCCATCATGGGATTTTATTCCTCGATGAATTACCGGAGTTTAATCGAAACACTCTTGAAGTCTTACGGCAACCGCTGGAAGAGAGTCGCGTGACAATTGCTCGTGCGGTCGGCAGCGCGACGTTTCCAGCCAGCCT
>DAOUPA010000662.1 GCA_030626405.1 Planctomicrobium sp. | reverse complement strand
GTCACTGGTGCCAAGCGGGATAGTCCAGAGTTTCTCGCCCGTGTTCGCGTCGAGCGCCAAACATGTTTCGACTTTTGTTCCATTCTCCGCGTCCCGTGCTATGAGAGTAAACGCTCGACCATTGGCGACGGACAGAGAGCTGAATCCGAGCGGTGTGGGCGCCTTCCAAAGTATCTCTGGCGTTTTTGAATCCCAATCGATTGTCCCGATCGACTCCTGCGAGACTCCGTTGCCGAGAGTACCACGATATTGACCCCAATCCTCAGCACTCGACTGAACAGCAGAAGAAGCAACAACAACTAACAATAGCACAGAATTCAAAATCGTTTTCATGGCGGCAATGACCTCACAGCAGGCAAAAATTATGGTTGAGATGAGAATGTAGCAAACAAACGCGAAAGTGGCAGGGTAACTCGCTATTCAGCTGACAGTTTTACGCACCAAATTCCGAAGAGCGTCCGGTTCGGAGTAGAAGTATTTGAGGGGTTCGGTTCCCTATAGAGGTCCGGACGGGTGCGTTCACCCCGACCCTGGGGTTATGGCGAGACTTTGAGACACTGGTCAAAACAGGCACCAGCTGTGACCAAGTGGTGTCTCACCAAAATGTCTCTGTCTGTTGACTGGCAGAGACTCTGTTTTCGTAAACTGTTGCAACAACTCGCGATAGAACGCAAAAATCCGAGACAGATTGTCTCGGCTTTTGTCTTAACAAGCGGGTCAGTTTTTGGTTCGCTGACCGGCGAAGAGTGGAGCGGTCCAGACTCTCTTCGGAAGAGACTTTGAGACATTTTCAAAATGTCTCTGTCTCATAACCCCGACAACAAGCGAACTTTTTTGTCTCGGGTTATGAGACAAATTGGTCATTCGTTCAATTCTCGTCAATCGGATTCTCTTCTCTGGCTGAACTTCTTGTTTCGCTTTCTTTCGAATTGAGGAAGTCCGTCGTGAATGGTTGGGCCGTGTGTTGAAACACTACGAGCGGAAAGCGGCGCAAGTTTCCCGCTACTCTTTCTCTGAGCAGCAAAGCTGGCAATTCCTGTTAGACGCTTCGTGCTGCGCTGATGGATAAACAATCACCAAAAACGGGTCAACTACATCCAAACAGCACACAAATATCGGCACCTCACCAACAATTTGCGGCATCACTTTTTCAATTCCAGGTTCCCGAATATCAATCTCACCGACAGTTTACTCGATGACAGAGTTTTCGCCCAGCGCGGTGAAGAAGTCAGACCTCTGACCAGACACCCGGAACTGGAACCGGGTAATGACCATCGTGACCAGCCTGTACTGGTGGCTTTGTGCCGTAGTTCATGTCGTCAATGTTCTCGACGAACTGGAATTTCGAGTTGACGATCTCGTCCCACGTGATGACTCGGCCGGAATGCAGGGCCGCTCGGCCCATGAGGTCAGCGAAGTTAGACATCGCGGCGCGTTTGACTTCGTTCTGCGGCTTGTCGTTGCGGATGCTGTGCAGCAACACGTTCCATTCAGCGTCCCAGGGGCTGTATGTCTCTTTGGGTGCTTTCCAGACGATGTTGCCCTTCGCAATTCGCTGGTCCTTGTAGATACGTGTCGTACCGGCGTGGATATTTCCGGAGAACTGGCCAGCACACTTTGTGCCATGGACATAGGTGGCGAAATCGTTAGAGCAGTTTCCGCCGAGCCAGCGAACGTCGTCAGTTGCTTTCGTTCCGTCGGCAAACGTCCACTCGACATGCATCGAGTCGAATCCCTGACCGTGGTTGAGACTGTTCGCCATGCGACCGCCGATCCCGTGCGCGGTGACCGGCCAAGCATCTTTGAGCCAGCAAATTTCGTCAATCTGATGAATGTTCATCTCCGCAAACAACCCGCCGGAGACCCAGAAGAACCGGGTGAAGTTGCGGATCTGCCACAGCAACTCGTCGTAGCCTTCTGGCTTCGTCCCCATTCCACCAACATTGTGCATGCGGTACGCGCGGATGAGTTGCAACTCGCCCATTTCACCGTCGCGGATGCGTTTGATCATTTCCTGCCGGTTGACACTATGACGGCATTGCAGGCCGGCAGCGATCTTCAGGTTCTTCTTTTTGGCGTCTTCTCCGGCCTTCATTAAACGCCGCAGGCCGGGGGCGTCGGGCGCGAACGACTTTTCCATGAAGACGTTGACGCCCTTTTTTACGGCGTATTCCAGTTGGGTCGGACGAAAGTAGGCGAAATTGGTCAGCAGCGCCACGTCGTTCGGTCCGAGGCAATCGATGGCCTTCTTATAGGCGTCGAAGCCGATGAACTGTCGCTCCTTCGGAACATCCATGCGATCACTGAACTTAGCGCTGAGTGCTTTGTATGATCGCTCCATTTTGCTTTCCACGATGTCTGCCATCGCAACGAGCTTGACCGGTCCGTGGGCGGAATTCATCGCGTTGGCGACTGCACCGCTGCCGCGTCCGCCGCAGCCGATCAAGGCGAGTCGAATCGTGTTATCCTCGGCGGCATGTACTTTCGGAATGACAACATTCGCCAGCGCCGCACCAGCTGCGACTTTGCCGGTTTGATTGAAGAACTCTCGTCGCGAGGATCGGTTTGGCGAAGCATTGGAAGAGTTATGGTTCATCGTTGTACTCCTTGTTGGTTGAAGTTGTCTGCCAGTTGAAGACGAACCGGTTTTACTCGGTAGTAGCTTGTTTCGCCTTCTTCATCACACTTTCGAGCGTCACGGGGGATCCGCCTTGGCGCTTGCTCTCGTCGGCCGCTTCCATGAACGCGAAGATTTCCAGCGTCTCCGCTTCGCTGACAGGCGATTTGCCTGACTTGAAAAACTTGACGATCTCAACGATTAGCGGTTCGTAGCCGTCGAACGTCCCACCGGGAACAATGCCCTTTGTGCCATAGACCGTCGAGCCGTAACCGCGTTGGCCCTGACGAATGCCTCGAAAGGTACCGATCCGTCCATCATTCCAGACACCGACAGCAACATCGTTTCCCTCGGTGTGAACTCGCGTCACCGACACGCATCCGGTCCCCATGATTGTGAACAACGGCTCGACACCGTGAATGCCGTACCAGAAAAAATCGGGATGGTGCGGTTCCAGCGAACAAGGAGCAAACTGATCGCAGCCGACGACCTCGCCCAGTTTCGGATCATCACGAATGTCGATTGTTCGCTTCGCGAATCGCAGCGATGAACTTGAGAAGCAAGGAACCTCGTGCTTCTTAGCAAGTCGAAAGATCTTGATC
>DAOUPA010000312.1 GCA_030626405.1 Planctomicrobium sp. | reverse complement strand
TGTAGTGGTCCAGAGCGACTACAAATGACTGCTCGTTCAACTACGTTCTGCAACTCGCGAATGTTACCTGGCCAGCTGTATTGTTGCAGTTGAATGATATGTCGCTGTCTAAGCTTTGGAATCTCGATCCCCATCTTTCGGCTGCAGTGTTCGAGGAAGTGTGAGACCAGATGTGGAATGTCATCTCTACGGTCTCGTAACGAAACGACATCAATGGGAAAGACGCTCAAACGGTAGTAAAGATCCTGGCGAAACCGTTTCGCTTGTACTTCACCTTGCAGATCACGATTTGTGGCGGCAACAACTCGCACATCAGCCGATCGAGTTTTTTCTTCACCAATCCGCTCATAAGTCCCTTCTTGAAGGACTCGCAGGAGTTTTCCCTGCATGTCGAGTGGAATTTCTCCCACTTCGTCTAGAAACAGTGTCCCCCCGTCTGCCAGCTCAAATCGGCCCGCTCTGTCCCTTGTTGCACCAGTGAATGCCCCCTGCACATGACCAAAAAATTCACTCTCGAACAGCTCTCGTGGAATGGATGCACAATTCACTTTGACCAGTGGGTGTCCGGCACGAGGACTTTGGTCGTGAACCGCCCTTGCAATCAATTCTTTGCCGACGCCAGACTCTCCGAGAATTAAAACGCTGGTGTCAGTTGGCGCCACCAGTTCCACTTGCGTGAGAATTATTTTTAATCCGAGGCTGTTTCCGACCATTCCACCAAACGCGTTAGCGTTGCGGATCTCGTCCCGCAAGTATTCATTCTCGAGTTTCAGCTGAGACCTGAGCGCTTCGATTTCCTCGAACGCCCGCGCGTTCGCAATTGCCACAGCCGCATTGTCGGCGAATGCTCGTAACCAGGCGAACTCTTGATCGTTTGTGTCAGATCGGCTGAATACGGCGAGCACACCCAGAATCTTTTCTTGAAAAATTAATGGATGCCCGGAGAAAGATCTGACGCTTTCTCGATGAAGCCAATCGTCTCGCGCAAACCACTCCTCATCATCGGCGGTTCTTGACAGCTTGAGCGATTCACCCGTCGAGCCGATTTCACCGATTCGCCGAATGCCAAGAGGGAAGCGGCGATAGAAACCATCCTTGCGATACCACTCATTACCACTGTCGAGATTCTGCGGACGAGCGTCGCTTGCGACCAAGTGAAGGCAGCGAGTCTGATCCGGACATTCTTCACGCATTTGGCAGTCACCGCAAATATCCCCTGGTCTCGTCAGCCAAATGCGTGCTAACGCCAAGTCAGAACAGTCAACGAGTGAATTCACCACTGCATCCAGCACGGCGTGAACGCTTCGTTGCTGTGCCACCATTGTGGCGATGGCGCCCAGCGATTCAAGATTCATGGAGTTGGTTCGTTTTGGCAAAGGGGTACTTCGCACGTGAAATATCACTGATATTCATGATATTTAAGGATTCGTGAGATGTCACGAATATTATCGTATCGGTCATTTGCGGCACAACCCATTTTGCAAAAAAGGTTTACGTGTTTATTCCTCCATTTGGCATGGTCGTTGCCATAGACGCATCGAGTTGCTTATCAGGCCGAAACAAATGCGATCAAAGGAGAATGCGATGCCTCGCTTGCAACCAATCAACCGCACGACCGCTCCTGCTGACGTACTTGAACTGCTGGTCGTTGTCGAAAACCAAATCGGCATGGTGCCGAACATGATCGCTACCATGGCGCAATCGACAGCGGTGACTCAAGCATACCTCGGTTTCGCCAAATCTTTGTCGCAGGGTCTGATTGATGAACAGCTCAGAGAGCAAATTGCTCTCGCCGTCAGTCAGGCCAACCGGTGCGGTTATTGCGTGTCGGGGCACTCGGCGATTGGGAGTTCCGTAGGACTCACCCAAGACCAACTCCGCGACGCTCGCAGCGCGACTTCACCGAATCGCAAGACGGAAGCCGTTTTGCAGTTCACCCGCCGCATCATCGACAAACAGGGAGCCGTGTCGGACGACGACATCGATGAAATCTTTAACGCTGGCTACGGAGAAGCGGAGATCGCGGAAGTTGTCGGTCACGTTGCACTCAACGTTTTTGCAAATTATTTCAACCTTGTCGCCAAGACTGAGATCGACTTTCCACCCGTAGAGGACCTTGCCAGTTCGAAACTGTACTGACAAATCGATTTCACTGTTAACTCCATTTTGAAACCGAACTGAAAGAGGAATCATTTTTACGACCCGACCAATACAGCTCCGTCTGTAAATAAGTTTTCGGGAATGTCGAGCCGAGTCTGTTGCTTGGTAAGACATCCCAATCCTCTCCAAGATATGGAAGAAGAAAGATGCAACGCTTAAACTCAGTCAATCCCGAAGTCGCAGAAGGTCAAACCAAAAAACTGCTCGACACCGTGCAGCAAGCGTTCGGACTGGTTCCCAACACTGCAAGAGTCATGGCCAACTCACCGGCTGTGCTGGAGAGCTTTCTTGCCTTTAGTCAGGCGATGGGCAAGGCCGCAATCGGAGAGAAGCTCCACAACCAAGTGAAGCTCTCTACCAGTGAGTCGAACTCGTGTGACTACTGCACGTCGATTCTCTCCGCTGTTGCCCCAGATGCAGGTCTCACTGCGGAAGACATTCTGGCAGGGCGCACCGGCAGTTCCGAGGATCACCACGCAGACGCCGCCCTGAAATTCGCAGCAGCAGTGTTGGAAAACGGAGGAACGGTCAAAGACGAACAACTCGTAGCGGTGCGAGAAGCAGGATTCAACGATGGCGAGATCGTGGAGATTGTCGCCAGTGTTGTCTTGGGCTTCTTCACGAACTTCCTGAATAACGTGGCCGACACCGAACTCGACATTCCCCGAGCAGAGCCGGTTACTGCTTGTTCCGTGTGATGAGCCATCGAATGAGGAGCGCCGAGCCTTGTCAAAATCTTCACAAGGTTCGGTACTGATTTCCCAAGAGACCCGATAGTTCGAGGAGACTTCTCATGAGTCAATTTGCCAGCGATGTCGCCTTCACACCCGCAGTCAAGGCGATCCAAACCGAGAAAGGTTCTCGTACCGGCTACGCAAAGATGGAGGAACGGAGCGGCTGGCAGACGACTGTTACGCCGGAACTCACTGCATTCCTCTCTGAACTTGACATGTTCTATCTGGGAACCTCCAATGCGGAAGGTCAGCCGTACGTCCAATACCGAGGCGGCGCACCGGGATTTCTCAAGGTGATCGATGAGAAGACCCTCGGATTTGCCGACTTCGGCGGCAACCGCCAGTACATCACGCTGGGGAATCTATCAGGTAATTCCAAGGCGTTCATATTCCTGATGGATTACGCCAACAGTCGACGCATCAAACTCTGGGGCACGGCTCGGGTTGTGGAAGACGATCCCGATCTGATTCAGCAGTTGCAAGACCCAGAGTATCCGGGACGAGTCGAACGGGCAGTCCTGTTCTCCGTTGAAGCGTGGGACGTAAACTGCCCGCAGCATATTCACAAGCGATTCTCACAAGCGATGGTCGCGCCGATCATCGAGAAACTCCAAGGACAGATTAGCGAACTTCAAGCAAAGCTGGCGGAATACGAACAGGATGAGCCATCGTAATTATCGATCAGAAACATTCACAAAGAAAGAAAACTCACAATGCAAGGTTTCATCAAATTCAACAAGGGCCTTCTGCGAATGTCATGGCCGGTCAAACTGTGGCTATTGCTGCTAGTTGCCGCCAACGGTGTCGCCCCACTGTTCTTTTTGGACCGAGTTGAAGCACAGGCCGTTTTAGCAGCGATGATGATCGGCGCAATGCTGATGTCTCTGCTAACCGCCCGCTTCGGTTTCACACGCATCTTGGGACTCGGCCACATTCTGTGGATTCCGCTCATCGGCTGGCTGGCGTTTCGTCTGGGGCAGATTCCCTCTGACGACGCATTCGGCCTGTGGGTTCGTGGAGTGATCGTTGTCAATGCATTGTCGTTGTTGATCGATGGCGTGGATGTTTACCGCTACGCCGCTGGTGACCGCAAGGAGTTGGTGACGGGGTTGTGAACAGGGCGAGTCGTATTGTTTGGGTGACTGCGTGAATCCTTCGTCAGTCGCATGTTTACCGATGTTGGGGACGTTGGTGAGATGCTTGGCAACAGTGACGAAGTTGATCTTTTCACCGCATTGACGACCATCAGCCACGTTTGAACCAACATGGCCTGCCAACGAAAAAGCTCGGTCCCGATCTTTTTAGCTATCAGAGAATTTGTGAAAGCCTGTTCGGCCTCATCTGTGAAACTTGCCTTGTCATTTCACGGGTGAGAATTGGGCAAGCTCGTTGATCAACTATTCCAGCGTTGCAATCAACGCACAGATCACTGAATTGTGGCTGTGAAATCCCGATGGCAACCACTTCAGTGGGGCCGCTCATTTTCGTGACGAAAGACAAAGTTCAGGTCTCGCCGCCCCTCTCGCCGATTCTGACCAGTGAGGCGCCGGGCAGACCTGATTCCTACAGCGTTTGAGAATCAAACCCGAATTTCTAGGTTAGCGTTGACGTCGCACCACGGACTTCGATCCCTTACGCCGGTCTGGATCCAAGTCGAATCGATCAAGATTCATCACCTTGTCCCAGGCTGCCACGAAGTCGTGGACAAACTTCTGCTGTGAGTCTTCACAGGCGTAGACTTCCGCGATGGCTCGAAGCTGCGAGTTCGAACCAAACACGAGATCGACAGACGAGGCAGTCCACTTGACCTCACCCGTCTTGCGGTCGCGGCCTTCGAAGAAGTGATCGCAGACAGGAGACTTCTGCCATTTCATGCTCATGTCCAGCAGATTCACGAAGAAGTCGTTGGTCAACGTCTCGGGGTTTTGAGTGAATACGCCCAGTTCGGAAAGTGGGCCAGCCCCGGCATTGGTTTTTAGGACTCGCATGCCGCCAACAAGGACCGTCATCTCCGGTGCTGTCAGCGTCAACAAGGAAGCTCGATCGATCAGCAACTCTTCGCCCGGTCGATCAATTTCACGTCCCAGGTAGTTGCGGAATCCATCAGCTTTCGGTTCGAGGACCGCGAACGATTCCATGTCGGTCATCTTCTGCGTTGCATCGGTGCGACCGGGAGCGAACGGAACTTGCACTTCGTGCCCAGCCTTCTTCGCCGCTTTCTCAACGCCTGCACACCCGCCCAGAACAATCAGATCAGCGATCGACACTTTCTTGCCACCGGTCTGCGCACTGTTGAACTCCTGTTG
Source organism: Planctomicrobium sp. (assembly GCA_030626405.1). GTDB lineage: Bacteria > Planctomycetota > Planctomycetia > Planctomycetales > Planctomycetaceae > Thalassoglobus. The sequence continues at coordinate 3,094 of DAOUPA010000312.1, read as the reverse complement.
GATTTTTTCAAGTGTTGGCAAGACCTTCGCGAGTTCAGCTGGCTGGTTGACTGCCCAATCCTTTTGTGGTGCCAGACGAATTCGTGCCCCGTTGGCCCCACCACGTTTGTCGCTGCCACGGAACGTCGAAGCCGATGCCCAAGCGGTTGAGACCAGATCGGAAACAGACAATCCAGAAGCGAGGATCCTGCTCTTGAGAGCAGTAATGTCCTGCGCGTCAATCAATTCGTGATCGACTGCGGGAACAGGGTCTTGCCACAACTGCGGTTCGGCGACCTCAGGACCCAGGCAGCGTGAGACGGGTCCCATGTCGCGGTGCGTCAGCTTATACCATGCCTTGGCGAAGGCTGCTTGGAACTGATCGGGATTCTCGTGGAATCGTTTTGAAATCTTGCCGTAGGTCGGGTCCATTCTCAGGGCTAGGTCTGTGGTGAACATGATCGGGGCGTGCGTCTTCGAATCATCGTGCGCATCCGGCACGGTGTCCGCAGCAGCAGGATCCGTCGGAACCCACTGCCACGCACCAGCAGGGCTCTTCACCAGATCCCAATCGTAGCCAAACAGATTATCGAAGTATCCGCTGGACCATTGTGTCGGGGTGGTGCTCCAGGCACCTTCGAGGCCGCTGGTGATCGTGTCATCCGCATTGCCCTTTCCGAATTTGTTTTTCCAACCGAGACCTTGCTCTTCGAGGCTGGCTCCTTCGGGTTCTGGACCGACGTGTTCCGCACTAGCGGCACCATGAGCTTTTCCGAAAGTATGGCCGCCGGCAATCAGGGCCACGGTTTCCTCGTCATTCATCGCCATACGGGCAAACGTTTCCCGAATGTCCTTGGCTGCAGCTAGCGCACTTGGAGTACCGCCCGGCCCTTCCGGATTGACATAGATCAACCCCATCTGAACGGCGGCAAGAGGATTTTCGAGTTCACGGTTCCCGCTGTAACGCTTGTCACCCAACCATTCACTTTCAGGCCCCCAGTATACGTCTTGCTGTGGTTCCCAAACATCCGCACGGCCTCCCGCGAATCCAAACGTCTTAAACCCCATGGACTCGAGAGCTACGTTGCCGGTCAAAACCATGAGGTCAGCCCAAGAGATTCTATTCCCGTATTTCTGCTTGATGGGCCAGAGCAACCGACGGGCTTTGTCGAGGTTTGCATTATCGGGCCAACTGTTCAGAGGCGCAAAACGTTGCGTGCCATAGCTGGCTCCACCTCGGCCATCGGTAATCCGATAAGTGCCTGCACTATGCCACGCCATCCGAATGAACAGAGGACCGTAATGACCGTAGTCGGCAGGCCACCAGTCCTGGGAAGTCGTCATCAATTCTTTGATGTCCTTCTTCAGGGCAGCCAGGTCGAGTTTCTTGAACTCTTCGGCATAGTTGAAATCCTCGCCCATCGGATTGCTCTTCGCCGAATTCTGATGGAGGATTCGCAAGTTCAACTGATTCGGCCACCAAGCGCTGTTCGACGTTGCTCCAGCTGCCGTGTGTCTGGCCGCCGCTGGTCTGACTGCGCCCATTACCGGGCACTGATTACTGTTCTCCACGATTCTTCCTCCAATTGGTTGTCCAAGGTCTTTTGTGGGAGTGGGGCGATTCTGAGCGAACACCGACGTGGCAATGCACAGCACCGCGCAGCTCGTCATGACACGAGCGAAGTGAATTGTTGTAGCCATGGTCTCTCCTGAGATTGGGGTTGAAATTCGATGCGTGCAACTCGGACCAGCCAGTCGATGTATCTCAAGTATTGACGATTCTTCGCAACACATGTCATGTGCAGCATTCATATCCTGGTGCGGCAATGTCGGTGTCGCCAATTTGGCTGGCCAGCCGTGACATCAGAAGTGTCGCACCGAATAGTGGATGCGTCCAATGCATTGATGTACTATGTTATATGCGTAAAAGGTATTGCCACTCAGACTCAAGGACTTAGTTATGGAATTCGATCAGTTGCGATACTTCCTCCAGGTTGCCGAGCGTGGGAATTTCACGCGCGCTGCCGAAGATTTGACGATTTCGCAGCCGGCACTCAGTCGCTCGATTCAGAAGCTGGAAGAGGAACTCGGGCAACCGGTGTTTGAGCGGAAGACGCGATCGGTCTCTCTGACGGAGGCCGGTGTCCTTCTGCAATCGCGGGCTCAACAGGTGCTGACGATTCTCGAAGATACGAAGGCCGAGATCACCGACGATGGTGAAAGTGGTCGCATACGAATCGGAGCCATCCCGACGATAGCACCGTATTTTCTACCGAATCTTCTCCGCCAGTTCTCCTCGGAGTTTCCGAAGGCGACGCTGATTGTCCAGGAGAACACGACCGACGTTTTGCTCAAGAGCTGTACGCAGGGAGAGATTGATCTAGCGATTCTCGCGCTGCCAGTTCCGGCGAAATACTTGGAAGTCGAAGAACTGTTTGAGGAAGAACTACTGCTTGTACTACCGCCGGACCATCCGCTGGTCGAGAAGCCCAGAATCCGTCTGAGTGACGTCGAGCCGCTCCCATTCGTACTTCTCGATGAAGCCCACTGTCTTTCGGACAACATTATGTCGTTTTGTCACCAGCGATCATTTCAACCTGTGGTGGTCGAGCGAACGAGTCAACTGACAATGGTGCAGGAACTGGTCTCTCTGTCTCACGGCGTGTCGATGATCCCCGCGATGGCACGTGTGTTGGACCAGAGTGACCGGCGAGTCTATCGTTCCCTAACCGGCCGAAAACCGATGCGAAAGATTGCTGTCGTCTGGAATTCCTATCGTTTTCAAAGCCGATTGCTGGAAGCCTTTCGCGAACGACTGCGGCGTTATTCTGTAGCGGGAAAATGATCTATTCGTTCAAGTAGAAGTGGATCGCCCCTCTTTGCGTGCTCCTGACGCGACACGATGTGCCCGGGTTACGGTGCCGTCCACACAACATAGCTCAATTCTCCCTCTTTCAGCAGTAGATCGATGAGAATCTGAAACAGCTTCCGCCAGAGAATAGAGAAACGTGGGCCGGTTCTCGTTTTCGGCGTCCTCATCGTGCAGCCCAATGAAGACGCTGAATTTGTCGTTAATGTTCGATCCAAACACGGTGGCTGCATCGGCTACAGTCGT
>DAOUPA010000222.1 GCA_030626405.1 Planctomicrobium sp. | reverse complement strand
GACTGCGGCACACCGGCGGCTGGGATACCGCGCCGAATGCACTCAATCGTTTGCAGTCGGCATTGGAAACCGTCGGGATCGAAGCGGCTCGGCAAACTCCAAACCTGCCTGCGAATGACCCGGCGATCTTCGATTATCCACTGATCTACATGCACGGTCGTAAGAATTTTCAATTGAGCGATGAAGAACTCGCCGGACTAGGAAAATACCTGGCGCATGGCGGCTATCTGTTTGCCGATGCCTGTTGCGGTGCAGACCAATTCGATGAAAGCTTCCGAAAGATGATCGAACAGGTCCTGGGCGATAAACTCAAACGAATTCCCATTGAGCACGAAATCTACAAAATGGCAGTCGGGTACGATGTGCGTCGCGTGAAGCGACGAATTCCTGCTCAGGGGGTAAACACACTCAGCACCGATACGAAGGAATCGGTCGGCGAACCGATTCTTGAAGGTATCAAAGTCGATGGGAAATACATCGTCGTTTACAGCAAATACGATTTAAGCTGTGCCCTCGAACGGCAAGCGACCACCGCCTGTGCTGGCTACCAGAGTTTGGATGCCGCGAAAATCGGTGTGAATCTCGTGCTATACGGGCTGTTTCAATAACCACTCTTGAGCAGCGGCATGAAGACATAGGGCCGGTTCTATCGGCCGATAGCAACGTGGGCATCAATGGCCGGTAGAACCGGCCCTACTTCGCTGATGAACTGATGCTGCGATGAACTTCTCTGCCTGCTATCATCTGATCTTTAGGAAGCCAAGGTTCCAGCAGACAGAGTTGATATGCCATTGCTGAAAATTACTGGAGGACGTGTCTACGATCCGGAAAACGGTGTCGATGGAGACGTTCGCGATATCTGGATTCAAGACGGTCAAGTGATCGACAAACCGCTCGCCGCGGATGTGCGACCTGATCGGGAAATTGACGCGACCGGGATGGTCGTCATGCCTGGTGGTGTCGATATGCACTGCCACATCGCCGGTCCGAAAGTAAACGCCGCACGAAAGATGCGACCGGAGGACAAACGAAACGCGCCGATGGTGAAGCGGACAAAGTTTACACGATCCGGCACCACCGGAAGCGTCCCAAGTACGTTTGCGACAGGATATCTGTACGCAGGGTTGGGATACACCACGGCATTCGATGCAGCGGTGCCACCGCTCGCGGCGCGGCATGTCCATGAGGAATTTCACGATACCCCGATTATCGATAAGGGGTTCTACGTGCTCATGGGGAACAATCATTATGTGATGCGGCAAATCGCCGCTGGTGAGGATGAACGTCTCAAAGGGTATATCGCCTGGTTGTTGGCTTCGACCAAAGGGTACGCTGCGAAAATTGTGAATCCCGGTGGTGTTGAAGTCTGGAAGGAAGGCGGCGGAAATGTGAAGTCGCTCGATGATACGATTGAGTACTTCAATGTGACTCCACGCCAAATTATCAACGGCATCGCCAAAGCGACGAACGAACTTGGTCTACCGCACCCGGTGCATATTCATTGCAACAATCTTGGGATGCCTGGGAATTACAAAACGACACTCGAAACGATGAAGGCTCTGGAAGGTCAGCGCGGGCATCTGACTCACATTCAGTTCCACAGCTACGGCGGAGACGCTGACGATCAAGGAACGTTTTGCTCGAAGGTTCCGCAACTCGTTGAGTACGTGAACGAGCACGAAAACATTACCGTTGATGTCGGTCAAGTGATGTTTGGGAAAACAACCTCAATGACCGGCGATGGTCCGCTCGGTTATTTTCTGCACAACGTCTTCGGCACGAAATGGTTCAGTTCAGATACTGAAATGGAAGCGGGTTGCGGGATTGTCCCGATTGAATACAAAGACAAATCCATGGTCCACGCCCTGCAATGGGCGATTGGTCTGGAATGGTACTTGTTGATCGACGATCTCTGGCGCGTCGCGATGAGTACCGATCACCCGAACGGTGGTTCGTTCCTGGCGTATCCGGAGATTATCGCACTGCTGATGGAGCGATCCCGCCGTGAAGAGGTCCTCAACCGCGTGCCACCATCTGTCCGGGAAAATTGTACGTTGGGCGATATCAGTCGAGAGTATTCGCTCTATGAAATCGCAATTATCACACGTGCATCGCCTGCCAGAATGTTGGGCCTCAAGCACAAAGGTCAACTTGGTCTGGGTGCCGATGGCGATGTGACGATCTATCAACCGCAAGACGATTTGCAACTGATGTTCGAGCTTCCCCGCTATGTCGTGCGGCGCGGCGAGATCATCGTCGACGACAGCGAACTTCGCTCAGACAGTGAAGGGAGTCTGCTACATGTCTCACCCAGCTACGATGACGGCGTCATTCCCAACATCCAGGAATGGTTCGAGAAAACCTATACCATCCAGTTCCGAAACTATCCGGTCGATGAGACTTACCTTCACGATAATCGAGTCGTCGATTGTTTGGACTAAGTTTACACCTAAGTTGTGCATCACCACGTTCACCGAATGATGTGTCCGACCGTGAGGGAATACTTCAAGGTGACTGGGAGATTCTGATTGTATCACTGAAGAGAGTGAGCCAGGTGCTTCAAGTGACAAGTTGTTGAATGATCGAGTCGGGCGAGCTATAACTTACGATCACGACATCCAAGGCAGAATCTTTGTGAATCTCAATGGCGCGCTTTATTCCTTGAATGATCCAGGCGGTTTCATTCCCAAATGCACCGCCGCCAAGCAGTGTCAGGAATAAAGTGTGATTTCCCGTTTTCTGCGAATTCAAGATCGCGGCACAAAAAGTGGCTTCGTAGGCTGCTTCAAGAATGAGTTCGGAAAAATCTTTCCAGTGGGCAGATGAATGCCGGGAATAGGCAACCGGCAGTGCAGAGCAAAAGGCCTGTGAGACTTGATGAGTCGAGTCGTCGAGGGTCACTTGAGTGTTCCATTGAACGCCAATTCGAAGCAACCCGCGAAGAATGTCCCGTTCCCGGTCGTTTGATTCTCGGAGGCGTTCCGAGATTTCAGATAAGCCACTTTCTGATGCCAGGGCGTATCCGTTTCTCATCTCCCAGAGGCGTCCATTCGTGTTCCCCAATGCAATTCCGAGATCGGCAAGGCAATCGATCTGATTGGTAGACGATTGTCCCACACGACCGTTGACAGGTGCGAAATAGTTACGGTAGATCGTCCCTGCACCAGCGACGATTGCACATACTGGTCCTTGAGTGCGATCATTTTCATAAATTCCAATACCATCGTCTGGAGTATAATTCGGGGAGATCATCTCCAGCAGGTTGAATTGGGAAGCGACTTGAAAGAGTGAGCCAGCATTGGCTGCTTCGGTGTGTAGATGCTGAACGTTGGCAACGACTTGGCGGACTGTGAGTGTGCCGGGCTGGTGTGCTGTGAAATGGACTCGCTTGCGTAAATCCGCCAAAGTCGGCGTTTCCAGAGTGCCGCATGTGAGGCGTCTTCCGTTGACGTGCGATGTCAGAATATCACCATCAACAGTGATGTTCTCGCGAACCTGCTCAGGTGATTCCTCGCCGAAACCAGTCAGTGTTTCAAACCACATCTTCAACTTCCATTTAGCAATTAATTTGTAGCTGAATGGGTCAGAACCGTTCGTTAGATTCTTGTGTCTCTTTCGTAATGGACTTCACGAATCATTCTCGGAGAGCGTTTGATCGTTAGTTTTTGGGTCATTCTGCGGTTCTTCAATTGGTGGTTGCAGGATGATTTCTCCGTGACCTTCGAACTGTTCAGCGCGAAATCCGTGGTGGCGGATCAACTCTAAAACGGCGAGGAACATTCCGATGATTTTACTGCGAATGACTTCTTTCTCGAAGAGTGCTGTAAATTTGATCTCTCCCTGTTCGCGGACCTGCGCTCCGATTTGTTCGACATAAATATGAATCGGAGTTTCGTCGTAGAGGATTTTTGCTTCGGTATCGACTTCTTTCCGTTTGAGGACACGCCCCAGAGCGCTGACTAAATCCCAAAGCTCAACTTCTTTAATTCGGTCCGCAGCAGGGTCTTTAGAAGAGACCGGTCTTTCATCGGCAAGTCTCGGATAGCGTTCCTGCCATTGCGCTGCTTGTTCTTGAAGTGCATTCGAGGCGTCTTTGAACTTTTTGTATTCCAGGAGTTGGTGAATTAGATCCGAGCGTGGGTCGCCGCTGGTTTCGTTTTCGAGCGGAACTTCCTCTTCAACTTGCGATGGCAAAACGTTGCGACTTTTGATTTCAACCAGCGTGCTCGCCATCACAACGAAATCTCCGACGAGATCGAGGTCAAGGTGCTGAAGAACTTCCAGGAATTCCTGAAACTGTGTTGTAATGTTGGCGATGGAGAGATCAACGATGTCGACTTCATTCCGACGAACGAGATAGAGCAACAAGTCCAAAGGACCTGTGAAAATATCAAGTTCAACGCGGTAAGTTCCGGACATCGTCGCTGTTCACGTCTTAGAAAAATGACTGGTGAATTTTATGTTCGTTAAAAAAAGAAAAATGGAAACACAGAGGCACAGAGTTCACGGAGAAAGTGAAAAGCACTTTCTTCCAACTCTTTTCTTCAAGGTGAAGTGAAAAAGAGCCACGGATTTGCACTGATCAACACAGATTCAGTAATTGAAAAAACAGGACTCGTCTGAATTCTCATACATTGCGGAATTTCACTTCTTTTCTCACTTCTTTTGGTTCTTTTCATGCTCGTTCAAACAAAACAGGAGTGAGCAGTCAGAAAAGAGAGCACAGAGAAAACCCAAAACATCAACTCCGTGTCCTCGGTGCCTCTGTGTTTCTACAATTTTTTCGTATCTGTTGACAGTGAATTTCGCTCAAAAAGGCGTCAAGCTGTGAACGGTTACCGGACATCTTCGCTGTTCGCATAATCCAGAAAAGTAAAACCGCACTTGGAATGACCAAATGCGGTTTTGCCAGTCTATCAGATTTCGCTTAAAACGCAGAGAGTTTTTCTTCGGGAATTACTTCACGCTGCCGTGGAAGCCTGCTTCGTGGAGTGCTTCGAGGACCGCGACGAGGCTGATGCTCGAACCGGAGATGTCGATTTTTCCGGACTTGGCGTCGGCTGTTGCGTCGCTGACACCATCGACCGTCTTCACGGCAGCAACAGCAGCGCGGACGCAACCACCACAGCAGAGATGCATCTTCGACAAGGCGACCGCATCTTGCTTGGCAGTTTTATCAATTTTGAATTTCGGGCCATCGACAGTTGGCTTGCCATAAAACCCAGCTTTCGCCAGAGACCTCAGTCCCTTCTGAGCAGCTTTTTTGTCTGTGGCTTCGAAGACGACTGTTCTGTCGTCTTTATTGACACGGACTTTGGAAACGCCTTCGACACCATTCAGAGATTTCTTGGCGCCAGTAATGCACTTGCCGCAGCAGAGATGAACGCCATCAACTTTGACTTCGTCCGCAAACAATGCTGAAGTTGCGAATGAGGAGAACAGGATCATGGCAAGGAGAGATTTTTGAATCATTGGAGACCTTTTGTTGGGTGAGGTTTGAAAACAGGGCGGGACACTGGCCCCATTCTGTCTCGAATCCCGTCTATTGTCCAGTCCTTGGCTCAACGAATTTGCCATGAAGCAGTTCGTCTCTAGCTCTTCATTGAAGTCTGTAGATTTTTCAGAACTGCCGTGACTGATCGCAGTTTCAACACATTAAAGAGAGACCGTTAATTGGTCGGAATTGAGCCTCAATTGCGCTCTCGTTATGCTGCCGTATAGTGGAAGTTCAAGTTGATTCTGACTTCTGCGTGACAATTCTATTTCCTGTTCGGTTTCAAGCAACGGTGAAAACGATGGCGAACTTTCGATACTCACTTAACTCCAGCACGATTAAGCCGACGCCGATTCTGGAGAAAATTCGTGTCGCTGCCGAAGCAGGATATGACGGAATCGAGCTGTGGCATGCAGATATCGATCTGCACATCGAACAGGGAGGTACGGTCGAGGAGATTCGCAAGGTGGTCGATGATTACGGCTTGGAGGTTCCGACAACTGTCATGCTGAAAGGTTGGTGCGAACCAGACGAGGCAGCGGATGTCGAAGGCATGGCAGATTGTCGACGGCGTATGGAACACGCCGTTATCGTTGGGGCCAAGTTCGCAGTCGCTGGACCTCCACACAGTGGAGTCGATTTCGATTTCGCCGCCGAGCGTTACGGGCGCCTCTTGGAAATCGGCATCGAAATGGGAGTACGACCTGCAATGGAATATCTTGGATTTGCGCAAGAAGTGAATTCGATTGCGGATGCGTTGCGAATTATGGACGGGTCTGGTCATCCAGACGCGACGATTGTTCTTGATCCTTTCCATGACTTTCGTGGGGGTGGTGGACACGATGATGTTGCCAAACTTCGCCCTGAACAAATTGCGGTCTGTCACTTCGACGATGCCCCGGCATCGCCTCCTCCTCAAGAGCAAAGTGACCCTGACCGCGTGATGCCGGGAGATGGGGTGATCGAACTTGAGAGATTTGTTGGAATGCTCAAGCAGATCGGCTACTCCGGTTTCATTTCACTGGAACTCTTTCGCGAAGACTTGTGGCAGCAAGATCCTCTGGAGGTTGCCAAGAAAGGTTTGGCGGCAATGAAAGCGATCTGTGAGGGTTAATGGATAATTCCGCATCAATTTCCTGAATTGATTCGGTCTAGCTCAGCCGCAGAGCTTTCGCCCAATGGTATCTATATTGGCACCACACTCCGTGAGCCGAACGCGCTAGCGTCGGGCCTGTTGCGAGAAAACGTCGCCCTAAGAGGGCCCGAGGCTATCGTTAGCGGCTCATGATGCGGACCCAAACGGTTAATCTCGGCAAACTTTTTCCAGGGACTATTCCGAAGTGACACTTTCGATGCGATGCTGAAAGGCAACACGTCGGCATACGTGTCTTAATGGTTTGTTTCGACTGACAGAATGAAGTCCATCGCGGGAAAGGTGCAAATTCCATCCGGCATGAGCCGCTCTTGTCTTCTAGGTTCTTCGTATGCATTGGCTGATTTTTTCCTTTCGCCAAAGCTGAGTGATCCCATGAAATGAACAATAGGAGAGTCTCAATGTCGCCAGCAGTGATCTGTCTCGAATTTAACGAATTGACACCGTCATTGCTTGATCGCTTCATTGATGCCGGGAAACTTCCAAACTTCAAGCGGTTACGCGAGCAATCTCTCGTTCAAACGACAGACGCTCAGGCGAATGGAGAATGGCTCAACCCCTGGGTTCAATGGGTCACAATTCATTCTGGGCTGGATGCTGCAGAACACGAGGTCTACCGGCTCTCTAATGCTTATCAGCTTAAAGTCCCGGCCGTCTGGGACGTGATCTCAGATGCTGGGAAAAATGTCTGGGTCTGCGGGAGTATGAATCCCTGGTGCCGAGATTCGCTCAACGGACATATTCTGCCCGATCCCTGGTCGTATCAAATCAATCCGTACCCGGAAGGCGAGTTCGAAGCTTTTGACACATACGTTCGCAAAAACGTGCAAGACTATGCTGCGAAGAAAAGTCCGGTTTCAATGAAGGAGCGAGGGAAGTTTGTTTCCTACATGCTCAGCCATGGTTTGGAATTGTCGACGATCTTTCGGGTGATTAATCAGCTGTGCCAAGAGTGTGTCGGCAACCACCGTTGGAAACGTGCCGCAATTCTGGATGCGATTCAATGCGACTTGTTTGAATGGTATTACCGAAAACACCAGCCGGCGTTTGCGACATTTTTCTCGAACAGTACTGCACACTACCAACACAAGTTCTGGCGAAACATGCAGCCCGAGGAGTTTTTTATTCGGCCAACTGCTGTCGAGCAAAGTACCTACAAAGATGCGATTTTGTACGGATATCAGCAGATGGATAAAATTGTTGGGCGTATGCTTAAGCTCGCTCCACAAGCGACGATCATGCTCATTTCCGGACTTGGTCAGCAGGCGTACAATGATAAAGATAGAGAAGGTGGCGTTCGCTACTATCGGCTGCACAGTAAATCGGTTCTACAAGAGACGCTGAAAATCGCTGGAAATTTCAGTTACGAGCCGATCATGGCGGATGAATTCTTCCTTCGATTCGTAAATGGAATCGATGCGGAAGCCTGCGTTGCAAAGCTCGAATCGATTCAACTGCCCGATGGCGGCCCGGCATTTTCAGCAGAACTCGATGGCAACGATGTCATTGGACAATGCCGATGCCGCCTGCTGATGCCCAGTGACGCACAACTGAAAGTCAACGGCAGCGGAGGGAGCATCTCTTTCAATGATGTTTTCTATTGGGTCGACTCGATCAAAAGTGGAACGCATCATCCTGATGGTGTGTTCTGGATTTCTGAACCAGGCAGAGCCTGCGAAGTTCGCGAAGAAAAGGTCGCGCTCACCGCGATTGCTCCAACCGTTCTCGATTGCCTGGGAATAGAGCCATCAGACTTCATGCACGACCAATCGGTGTTGAGCGCGGCACCAGAAGCAGCGAACGAAACATTGGAACGCGAGCCAGCGCTCGTCTGATCTGGTAGGAGAATAATCGTAGGGTCCACTGTTCGGACCATTGAACGGACGGTCTGCTTCCGGTCCGCACAGCGGACCCTACGGTGCTCTGAAATTCTTCAGCGGTACTTTCTACTTGACTCGTGCAGGAATTCTCTTTCCTCAGATGTTAAACTCGCTTCGCCGGACTGGCTGATTTTCTCCAGGAGTTCATCGACCCGCCGAACGACCTCTGGAGGGATTGGTTGCCGCGCTTGAGCAACTTCCATTTCTTCGGAAGCAGGAGGATGGTGAACTCTCAGTTTGGGCTTTCGCTTAAATCTGGTGAGTTTCTTCGCGGAAAATTGACTCGGAATGTAATTGCTGAGGTGCCACGAATACTTGAAGTACAGCAGCCCGAAAACCATGCCACCGAGATGCGCGGAGTGGGCAACGCCGAAAAAGCCTGACCCATAGATCAGCGACTTCAGCATTCCCACGATTTCAAATCCAAACGCAAGTGTAATGAGCGTTTTGAGACTCATTGGAATGAAGAAATAAAGTCGCACTTGTTGCTGCGGCCAATTAAATGCAACGAGAGAAAGTAAGGCAGTCACCGAACCAGAGGCTCCAACTGCCAAGCCAGGTTGACCAAGGATCAACATCCAGACCGCAAACGTTGCTCCAGCAAAAATGGCAGATGCTAAGTAGATCAGCAGGAATTCGAAATTCCCGTAACGCTGCACAACAATACGACCTAACATGTGGAGCATGAACATGTTCACGAGAATGTGCATGAGGCCGTCGGTCGAATGCAAGAAGCTGTACGTCGAAAGCCGCCAGATTTGTCCCTGAAATACTTTCCGGGAGTCCAACTCGAACCATTTGTTGGGCAATGTTGTTTCCGGCAATGTCCCGGCTCGTCGTTCTGCTGTGTAGAACGCTTTGACTTCTTCAGTCGATGCGTTTTCAATATTGTAATAGTCAGACATCTCAGCAAGAGAAATCGGCTTTAATGTTGCCATTTGAGCAATGAACACGACCACGTTGATGATGATCAACGTCTTAATGATGTTCTGCATCGCCGCGCTGCGACTCCCACCTCCGCCGTAGAAACTGGAGGTGTCGTCTCGCATATAGTCGCGGTTTTCAATGCCCATGGAAGCATTCGTTCTTTGTTGAAGGTCTAGGTTGAAAACGTCGTATACTACTAACGATTCAAAGATTTGTCGCCTGCAAAGAGTTCATCGGCGGACTACGAATCAACTTGGTGAGCCGTACACATGAAGTGTACGGCTAAACACATTCGAGTTGAAAATCGCGTTCTTAACCTTGCCCAGCTATGAGAGATTAGCTCTCTGCGGCGACCAATGCACGATTTCATCGAGCAGGCAGCGGAACTCTTCATGCTGACGAATGCCTGCGACGAGAGAATAGAACGGGACCCGGTGCTTGCGAAGTTCTGCTTGAAGCTGTGGCAGAATCGCGTTTTGGAAATAATATTGCTGTCGTTTCTTAATCCAACGGAAGCAGCCAAAAAGAATCGGAGCCGAGCATCCTGGCACGAAATACCATTGATTCCAACCGAACCCCAAGATGCCGTGTGTCAGAATGGCCAACCAGATTAGTAAAATGGTCGCCGCCCAAATCGGTGCTGTCCCCACCGAACTCAGCCGCTCGTTTGCTTGCACGAGATAACCGTACAATTGTGCGTCGTGAATTCCGTCCCGGAGATCCTCTTGACTCCAAGGCTTGCAGACAAGTTCGCCTTCTTCACGCGACACCAGCACCGCTTCCCCTTCGTCAGGGAGGTAGTCCGAGAGATATTCAAGTTCCTCATAAGGACTGAACAAAAACTCACCCTCTTTCTAAGTAGACTGGTGGATGAAAACGTGGTGTCCGAATCCTATGCGATTTGCTTGATGACTTCCATGATTTTTTCAAAATCATTTTCGACAGCAATCGGAGCGTTTTGAAACTCAGGTGCCGGTTGATTGGAATGGTAATTCACGGTGGCGTTCGGATCTTTGAGTTGATGACCGGTCAAGATGCAAACCACGCGGTCACTCGGAGCGATTACCCCTTGCTGACGCAGCAATCTGGCACCTGCAACGCTGGCTCCGCTCGCTGGTTCGCATCCAAATCCGCCAGCTCCGACTTGTGATTTTCCGTCGAGGATTTCTTCGTCATTCACTTCCCGAACGACTCCATCGCAGAAATCGAGCGCCCGCAAACACTTCTTCAAGTTGACTGGTCGATTGATTTCAATAGCACTGGCAAGTGTGCTGGCTCGGTGATCTTTG